>LVBR01000001.1 GCA_001604495.1 Acholeplasmatales bacterium Tener_01
GAATTGCCAATGTCCCATCTCGTGGCATAGGTCAAGCAACCCTAACTAAAATTGAAGAGTTAAAGAAAAAATATGGATTAACTTTGTTTAGTGCTATCGATTCATGTAAGACAATCTTACCTAAATCAAAGTATGAAGTCTTAGAATCATTTAAAGATATGATTATTGAATATCGTGAAATGATGGATTCCATGAACTTGATTGATTTGTTTGAAGAGTTGTTAGGTGAAATTGATTACTTTAACTACCTTAAAGAAGATGATCCCGATTCATATGATGAAAGAAAAGATAACATCAACGAATTCAAATCAATTTTGGTTAAAGTTGAAACAAGTGGTGAAGATTTACCACGTGTTGAAAGACTTAAGAATGCTTTTGATGAAGCGATTTTGTCTGATGCTTTCTTACAAAACCAAAAAGAAGACCCAAACGGTGTTACCGTCTCAACAATCCATTCCATTAAAGGATTGGAATTTGACTATGTATTCTTAGTTGGTTTAGAAGAAGGAATATTCCCAGGAACAAAAGTTTTGTTTGAGGGGACTGATGCCGTCATGGAAGAAGAGCGTAGAGTTGCTTACGTTGCAATGACTAGAGCTAAAAAGCAACTATACTTAACTCACACACGTGAGAGATTAATCTATGGATCAAGACAAAAGAACAATGTCAGTCGCTTCTTAACAGAATTCTTAGGATTTAATTACAAAAAGCCAAGAAGAGAAAAAGTAGTAGAAGACGAATTTGATTTTGGTGACTTAGATTATGTAAGTAGACA
Source organism: Acholeplasmatales bacterium Tener_01 (assembly GCA_001604495.1). GTDB lineage: Bacteria > Bacillota_I > Bacilli_A > ML615J-28 > CAG-698 > Tener-01. The sequence continues at coordinate 776 of LVBR01000001.1, forward strand.
AGTTAAACCGATGAATAAAAAGGTCGAAGAACCTACTTCTAAAAATGATCCAAGTATTTATCATGTTGGGGATAAGGTTATTCACACTAAGTTTGGTGAAGGAATCATTATCGCTATCAATAAAGACGTTGGTTCAATCTTCTTTGACTCAGAACATCGAATGGTTAATCTACTTTTAGAGCATCCAGCACTATCAAAAAAAGATAAATAGGAGCCTATTATGAATAAAAGTCCTTTAGAGAAAATTAAAGAATTAGTCGAGTTCTTAAATGAATGTAGCAGACTATACTATGTATTAGATGAATCACCTATCAGTGATTTTGAATACGATAGTAAATACCGTGAACTTGAAGAACTTGAAAAAGAATATCCTGAATTTATTCAACCTAATTCGCCAACTCAAAGAGTAGGTGATACTTCAAGTGATGATGGACTAGAGGATATTGTTTATCAAACTCCAATGCTATCTTTAGCTGATGTTTTTAATCAAGAAGAATTATTAGAATTTGACCAAAGAATTAAAAAGGAAGGATTTAATCCTGAATATGTTTGTGAACTTAAGATTGATGGTGTTGCATCAAACGTAAGTTTTACTAATGGTGAGTTTACCTTAGGTTCTACTCGTGGTAATGGTTTGGTTGGTAAGAACATTACTAACAATATGCTTACTATTAAATCACTTCCTAAAAGACTTAAGAATAATTTAACAATTGAACTTCGTGGTGAAGTTTACATGAAAAAATCAGTATTCAATTATTTGAATAGTGAAAAAGAAAAGAAGGGTGAAGCTCCATTTAAGAATCCTCGTAATGCGGCGAGTGGATCAATTAAGCAACTTAACCCAAAAGTTACTAAAGAAAGAATGCTTGATGTATTTAACTACACTGTAGTTGATCCTAAAAACTATGGACTTAATACTCAAAGTGAAGCTTTAGAGTTTTTAAGCGAGAATGGCTTTAGTGTTAACCCTCATTATAGATTATGTAAGAATATCTATGAAGTATTCGATTACATCGATGAATGGAAAGATAAAAGAAAAGAATTAGATTATGAAACTGATGGTGTTGTTATTAAAGTTAATAACTTTGATATGCAAGAAGCTATCGGTTATACAATAAAAACCCCTAAATGGGCAATTGCTTATAAGTTCCCAGCACTTGAGGTTGAAACTAAATTATTAAATATCATCTTTACAGTTGGTAGAACTGGTAATATCACTCCAAACGCTCTTTTAGAACCTGTTATGATTGCGGGTAGCTTAGTACAAAGAGCAACCCTAAACAACGAAGATTTTATTAAAGATCGTGATATTCGTATTGGTGATACGGTTTTAGTAAGAAAAGCTGGTGAAATAATCCCTGAAGTTGTTAGAGTTAATTTTGATAGAAGAACTGGCGACTTAGAGAAATTTAAGATGATTGATTTTTGCCCAGAGTGTGGTGCGCCACTTGTAAGAGCAGAAGGCGAAGCAGTTCATTACTGCTTAAATGAAAAATGCCCAGGACGTATCAAAGCCGGAATCACTTATTTTGCAAGT
>LVBR01000002.1 GCA_001604495.1 Acholeplasmatales bacterium Tener_01
AAACGTATCGGATGGGATATTTCCCATCCGATTTTTTGTTCCTTTTTTCTCTTTCTATATTATTTTTAAAAATCTCATTTTATTGATTAAAATTAAGTGAAATTGTGGTATACTATATATGTAAAAAGAGGTAGTATAATGAAGAAAATGAATATCAATGATTTAACACTTGAAGAAAAAGTTGGACAGATGTTGATGTTTGCTTTCCACGGATGCGACTATAGTGATCAACTGGAAGAACAAATTAAAGATTTGAATGTTGGTGGAGTTATTTTATTTGCTAAAAACATCGATAGCGATAACTTAGAAGTAACTAAAAAACTAAACAAACAAATCCGAGAAAGAGCCAAATATCCAATCTTTATTGGTATTGACCAAGAAGGCGGTATGGTTCGTCGAGTAATGAAGAATATTACTCCTCTTCCTGGAGCAATGACACTTAGTGCAACTGGAGAAAACATCGAAGAAATATGTTTTTATGAAGGATGTGAATTAAAAGAGTTAGGATTTAATATGAACTTTGCACCTGTTTGCGATGTTAATAATAATCCACTAAACCCTGTTATTAATTCAAGAAGTTATTCTGATGATCCTAAGGTTGTCGGGGAATATGTTCGCCAAGCAGTAAGAGGATACAGAAAAGCTAATATCATCTCAACATTAAAACATTTCCCAGGTCATGGTGATACTAATGTTGATAGTCACTTATCACTTCCTACAGTTAATAAAGATTTAGAAACTTTAGAAAAGTTGGAATTATTGCCATTTAAAGAAGCAATATCACACAATGAATGTGATGGAATAATGGCAGCTCATATCTTATATAGTAAGGTTGATGACAAGTTCCCAGCAACTCTTTCAAAGAAAGTAATTAAAGATTTATTAAGAGATAAAATCGGTTATGATGGATTCATTTGTACGGATTCACTTACAATGGGAGCTATTAAAGAAAACTATACTTACGAAGAAATATTATTAAACAGTGTCAATGCTGGTATTGATGTTTTGATGTTTTGTGGTGGAGCAGAAATTAAAGACCAACATGAAATATATGATACATTCCTTCGCTTAATAAAAGAAGGAAAGATTGATATGGCAACTGTTGATAGTGCCGTAAGTAGAATCATCAAAATTAAGAATGAATTCTTATTAAAAGATGCACCTAAAATCGATAAAGAAAAAGCAATGGCTCTTTCAAATGAGTTATTTGAAAAGAGTGTTACTAAAGTATTTAGTAAGATTGATGTGGCAATTAAACCAAATGAGAAGGCAGTTGTATTATTCCCTGAGGTTAAATTATTAACTTTAGTTGATAATGAGACTAGTGAATATAAAACTTTAAAGACATTTTTAGATATTGATGAAATAAAATATAATAAAGAATTAGAAAACTTAGAATTAATTAAGACATTAAGCGATAAATATGATAAGATAATTATGGCAACTATGAATGTTAGTAGGGATGATTATCAAACAAAAGTATTTAACGCCTTAGATAAATCAAAAACTATTGTTTGTAGTATGCGTTCACCATATGACTCAATGTATTTAGATGGCATTGAAAACTACATTTGTATGTATGAAGTTGGTGAAGATAGCCTAAGAACTTTAGCTAAAGCTCTTAAAGGTGAAATCAAGTTTAGTGGTAAATTACCTGTTAAGTTAATATAGAAAGGAAGATAATATGCAAGTAATTAAAGTTAAAAACTATGAAGAATTAAGTAAGGTAGCAGCTGAAATCATTGCAAATTTAGTAAAGGAAAAACCAGATTGTACATTAGGTTTAGCAACTGGTAGTAGTCCAATTGGTCTATATCAAAATTTAATTAAGAAATATGAAGCTGGAGAAATCTCATTCAAGAATGTTAAGACATATAATCTTGATGAATATTGCCAACTTCCAAAATCTCATCCTGAAAGTTATTATTCATTTATGCATAGGAATCTTTTCTATCATATCGATATCAAAGAAGAAAATGTTCATATTCCTAATTCTGAAGGAAATGATTTACAAAAGTTATGTGATGAATACAATGACTTATTACACAAAGCAACAATCGATTTACAACTTTTAGGAATTGGTGCTAATGGTCATATTGGATTCAATGAACCAGGAACATCTTTTGAACAAGAAACATTTGTTGTGAAACTAACAGAAAAGACAAGACAAGATAACAAGAGATTCTTCAATTCTATTGATGAAGTTCCAACATATGCTATGACAATGGGTATTAAGAACATCATGCAAGCTAAGAAAGTATTACTTGTAGCAAGCGGTGCTAATAAGCAAGAAGCTATCAAGAAACTTCTAAGTGGTGAAGTTACTGAAAGTTGCCCAGCTACAATCTTAAATAGACATAAAGATGCAATTATCATCGTTGATGAAGCTGCACTTGGACTTGTAAAATGATTGAAATAAAGAGTTTTAATGAATTTAGTGATTATGATAAATGCCGAACTCTTTGGAATAGTGAAGTAGGATTCATGTATCCAATTAGTGTGGATTTATTTAATCACCACGTTACAAACTCACCATATTTATATAAGAATGCGTCTTTTGGCGCATTTTTAGATAACGAATTGGTGGGATTTATTATCGGTAAGATATTTGATAATGATCTTATTCCTGCTTATAAAAATAGAGGATGGATTAGTTTATTCTTTGTTAAAAGAAAAGCAAGAAGAAGTGGCATTGGAACAAGTCTACTTGAAAAATCACTAGATGAATTTAGAAAACTAAACAAAGAAGAAGTATGGATTGGCCAAGATATTGGTAACTTCTTCCCTGGAGTTCCTGCTGATTTTGATAATTTGACTCCAACATTTTTGACTAAGCGTGGCTTTGAAGCATTGGGAGCTACTCATGATTTACTTATGATTAAGCCATTTAGCACTGAGGTTAAGAATAAGACTAATTATGAATATCGTTATATGAAAGATAGTGATATTCCATCACTAAGAGAATTCATGGTTAAAAACTTCCCTGGAAGATGGAACTTTGAACTAGAAGAGTATTTAGAGATTAATAAAGATTTAAGATGTTACTTTCTTGCCCTAGACAATGATAAAGTAATTGGATTCTTAAAGATTAATACTCCAAGTAAATACAACTATTCATATAACATCACATGGAAAGATCGTTTTGATGACTTAATTGGTATTGGTCCACTTGGTGTAGATAAAGATTATCGAGGAGAAGGAATATCTAGAGAGATATTTAATAATGCTTTCTATAGTCTTCATAAGGAAGGTCATGACAATTTATTTATCGATTGGACTGGTTTAATGGAATATTATCAAACATTCAATTATGAAGTTTGGAAATGTTACAATAAGTTTAAGATTAAGCTTAATTAATTGTTGAGTAATTTGAGTTGAATTACTCAACTTTTTTTTAATTTCTTGTTTGATTTTTTTATATATGATAAAATATATATAGAGATATATTCTATTAAAGAAGGGAGAAATATATGAAAAAATGGTTTTCTTTCATTTTAGTAATGGTGCTTGCAGTACTATTAATTGGATGTGGCAAAGATGATCAAGTTGATCCAACTCCAGTAGATCCAGTTATTACTGTTGTAAAGCCAACTAAAGTGGAAATTAGCGGCCAAAAAGAAGAGATTGACGTTGGTGAAGAATTTACAATTACTGTAAAAGTTACACCTGACGATGCAACTGATAAAACTGTCAGTTATTCTTCAAGCAACAGCAGTGTTGCTAGTGTTAAAGCTGGTAAAGTAACAGGTATTAGTGCTGGTACTGCTACAATTACTGTAACAGCTAATGGTGATAAATCTGTAAGAGCACAATTTAGTGTTACTGTAAATGGAACAGAAGAACCTCCTGTTGAAGAAATTGTTCCACCAACTGAGTTGACAATCAGTGGTAAGAACGAAGTTGAAGTTGGAAAGATGCTTAATCTATCACTTGCTTATGCTCCAGACAACGCTACTAAAGGCGTAACATGGGCAAGTAGTGATCCAGAAGTTGCAACTGTAAATAACGGTGTTGTTAAAGGTGTTAAAGAAGGTAAAGTGACAATCACAGCTACATCTACTGTTGATACTAATATATCAACTACTTTTGAAGTAACTGTAATCGCTGCCCAAGAAGTAGTAGTTATTAAACCAATATCAATCACATTAAGTGGTGAAGAAGAAGTTGAAGTTGGCTATTCTATTAGACTTTCAGCAACAATTTTACCTGATGGTGCTGATAACTCTATTCGTTGGGAATCAACTAAGCCAGAAGTAGCTAAAGTTGATGAAAAAGGTATCGTTACTGGTGTAAGTGAAGGAACAACATATATTATCGCTTATTCTAAAGTTGATGAAACTGTTAAGAGTAGTCGTTATAAAGTTAAAGTAAATGTTGACCAAACATCACTAATCCCTATTAATGATATGGGTGGATATGTTATCGTTATTATGAACGCTGACAGTGCCCTTGGAAATATTGACCCATTCCGTGAAGACTATACGGCATCTGATAAGATGTATAAACAACAAGCATGGAATGAAGTTAAATCAAAATACAACTGTGATATTTCAGTTGTAGCTTATCCTGATGAGGCTCCATGGGGTCCAAGCCGTGTAAGTTGGATTAACTCACAGGCTGAAGGAGGCAAAGCTTTAGCAGACTTCTATATTGTTACTTCAACTTGGTTCCCAGATTTCTATGCAGCTAATGCAATGCAACCAACTACTACATTCTTTGCTAAGTTTGGTAAGAATCAAATAGAACCAGCTACTCGTCAAGCAGGTACATATAAAGATGATATGTATATCGTATCAACTGGTATCAGTCGTACATCAATTTACCAATATTATGGAATTTTCTATAATGTAGGTATGCTTGAAAAGTATAAGATTGAATCTCCTGCAAAGATGTTCAATGAAGGACGTTGGAGCTATGACGATTTCTTAGAATGGGTACTTGGTGCACAAGCACTTCTACCTCAAGGATATTATGTATTAAGTGGTGCTCCACAAGACTATTGGCAAGGAATGGTTTCAGCAAGTGGTGTAAGAATTGCTAATACCACAACAATGGAACTTAATTTCAAACATCAATATTCTGTAGAAGCTATTGATATTTTGAAGAGTACACAACTAGCAGGTGCATTTGACCCTAACTATGGTTATGACCAATCTGTTGCATCATTCCAAGGTGGAACAGCACTTTGTCAAGATGGTGAATTATGGTTCGTTAAGGCTTCTAACAGATTTGCATCTGATATGTGGGGTGAAGATACTCGTTTTGGATATGTTCCATTCCCATACAGTGCTGGTGTTGGTAAAGATCGTAGTTATGTAAATGCAGTTGGTGAGTCATGTTACATGATGGCTGGTCAAAGATCATACAATCATAATGTTGGTATGACATATGAAGATGTATTTAGAGCAATCCAAGAAATGTTCTTAAATACAATCAAGTATCAAGAACAAGATGCTTCATTTGACCCAGAAGGACTAAAGAGTCAAATTCTATCAGCTAAGTTTGATGATCCTGAATCAGTTACAGCTGCAATGTTCTACACTGCAGAAAAGACTCTGTTTGACCCAATCTTCAATGGTATCGCTCTTAACTATAGTGGTGCTCCAGCCACAACAATCTCAAGTTGTGTTAGGAATAATACTGATTTCATTGAAGCAATCGATGCCGCATACAATGATATCTATTTGAAGTTCTTAACTTTATACGGATAAAAAGATTAAAAGTCTCTATGGCCTCATAGAGGCTTTTTTTATTGCTTAAATTGGCACAATATTGTAAAATAATAATATAGGAGTAAGTATGGCTATGAGTAAAAAGAGGCGTATTTTTTATTCTTTAATAACTTTAATAGCTATCGTTTTGTGTGCTTTTAGTTTCAGTGTTAAAGTACACGGAGCACCAGGGGATGAGACTGGTGAAGGTGATAAGCAAGAGTTAATTGATGAATTTGAAACTAATGTTAGTGCACTTTTTGGCTATAGCGAAGAATTTGATCAAACTATCAACTCTATCTTTGACTACTTAGCTACATTCATCGACTCCGAATCTGACTACGGCGCTTTAGTTGATACTATAAGCAATCTAAAACATGAAGTGAAAGATAATTTCCTTAGTATTATTGAAAGTGATGCCGATCTTTTAAAAGATGATTTAGGTGATTCATATCAATCTTTATATGATAAATATAATGAAGATATTACGGAACTTAATAATAGTAATTATGTTTATGACTTTTCAATGATAAGAAACATAACTGATAGTTTTATAGATGAAGCAGCATCAACTGCTATAGTTAATAAATACGAGGTTTTATCTAAAGGTTTTGAACAAATTGAATTAAGTGATTTAGATAATTTAATTACTGTTTATAGCGATTATAATGATTTTATTCGTCCATATATTAGATATATTGCCTTAAGAAGCGAAGCTGAAGGCTATCTTGATAGTGACCTCTTAGAAGATTATTTAAATAAAGCAAAATATTTAGGTGAAAGATCTAATGTAATTAGTAGAATATTTGCATTAATTAATGTTCATGATGATGAAGTGATTAGTGAAAAACTGGAAACTTATCTATCAAGCATAGAATCATATAATTATGAAAGATGTCTAAGTAGTAGAGATACTTATTATAGTGATATGGTAAATAACCTAAGTTATTTATATAATGAAGGAAAAGAATATGTATATTTTCTTCAAGCAAAAGAAAGATTTACTTATTACTTTGAATGGTTCTATCAAGACACTGTTGAAAAAGAAATATATAGTAGCAAAAACCTAGAAAAAATTAGTGAATTAATATCTTTATATAATAGTAAACTAGATGAATTAAACGAAAAATATGAGGTAGAATACTTAAAAGAAGAACTAATTAGTAAGATTAATGAAATCGAAAAGCTAGTAATTGAAGTAGCGGTTGATGAAGTGAATTCCACTTCATTTATGGCTACTGCTAAAAACATAAATGAAGCAAATGGGAATTACACTTTACGAGTTTATTTAGTTCCTAGTGAATATTCTTGGGCAACAAAAGCTTATAGTATTAATATCTATAATGAGTTGGGTGAAAAAATTGATCATTTTGATGATAAAGTTGAAATCACAATTTTAGATGACTTATCAATGTATAATAGTTTTTCTTTATATACTTTGAAAAATGGGGAAAGATATTTAATACCATATGATTACGATGATGGTAAGTTAGTCGTCAGAATGAATGATATTGAAGATATATATTTATCAAGTCATATTAAAGCACCATACATTGCAATGGGGATTACATTTGGGGCTTTAATAGGGGGTAGTATTTTGCTTGTATCAATATTAAAAAGGAAGAAATTGTTATGAAAGATGAATTTAATGAATTAACAAAGCCGACCCCTAATAATAATCAACAAGCAAATGAATTCAATACCCCAATTGAATATACAGATAGTAAAGAATTCCATCATAGCGAAGAATTTAACGAAAATGCAACTACTAGTATAGTTAAGAAAAAATCGAATTTGCTTCGTGATACAATTAATAACTTGATTAAAGCAATGACATATACTGCCGCAACCGGAACTGTTGCTGTCATTGCAACACTATTTATTCTTAATATCGATATCTTCAACCAAAGGCCTGAAGTAGATTTTCACTATGTTGATGGGGGTGAAGATTATATTTCATATTACATCAACATTGAAGAAGGCGAAGAATACAAGATTAGACTTTATAACGATATCGAAAGTTATGAAGTAGAAGCTGACAGCGGTTTTAACTCGGGAGAGTTTTTGGAGCTAAAGAGTGATACAGCCTATAAACTTGCTGTATGTGGCGATGAACTATATGGTAACGATGTTATAAGTGAAGTAGAAGTACGTACAAAAACTAAACATGAAGTGATTATTACCCCAATAGATGAGTTTAAGGTCGAGTATGAGTGTAAGTGCAAAGTCGATGGATGCTTCCATCTAAGGGTCGACTTCATTGATACCGAAGGGGTATATAGTGACTTTAAGGCATATTTAGTTGGAGACGATGAAAGCATTATCGAATATAGTTTTTTAGGTGAATATAATACTTTACAAAAGATTGATATCAGTGAAATAGAATTTATGGGTGATAAGAATAATATTAAGTTAGTTATCACATGCATGTATAATGGCGAATTATATACGATTTTAGAAAGAATTGTTTCAATTTAGGAGGATTAATAAATGAAAATAAGTAAAGGC
>LVBR01000003.1 GCA_001604495.1 Acholeplasmatales bacterium Tener_01
AGATGGAGGATTAATTAGAAATGAAGCAAATAAAGATATTATACTTATTAATAACTTGTTTAATGATGGGTTTATTAATTGGGTGTGGCGGAGAAACTGGCTATTATAAGGTTAACGTCATTGATGAATTTGATTTCTTGCTTTCTGAACCAAAAGCGTATTACAAACCAGGCACAAAAATTGTGATAAAAACAATAATAATATATGATGAATCATATCATATATATGTTAATGGGGTCGAATTAAGGTCTAGTGGCTATGGTGATCATTGTAATTTTTATGAATTTACAATGCCGGAAGAAGATGTAGAACTTCTTTTAACTTTTAAAGACTTATATGAGAAATATGAATATCAAATATATCAATTATTTGGAAAGATAGAAAATATTGATAAAGTGGCGATTTATCACAAAAAACAAAGTTTTGATGAGTTCGATACAAGAGAGTTTTCAACTGATATTAATGATATTGAGAGAATGTTAGAGATGTTAAATCAGGAGGTTTCTAGCCGCTTGCCTGTTAGGGAGCATACTATAGAAGAGTTAAATAATAGAACAATAGTACAGTATTATTCCAATGATGAACTAGTGATTGAAATTGAGTTTATCGATGCTTTACATGGCTTCTATAATCCTTATGATTATAAAAACTATTACTTTACAGATGAGACATATACTATTCCAAAACTAGAAAATATTGAATTGACGACTTATAAATTCTATCGTGATTGGAACGATTGTGATGTTAAACGAATAAGTGATGATTCTGTTGTGTTTCGCTATAGTGCTATGGATAATATTGATTTTGTTCCATACAGCGAAGAATTAGAAGATTTTAATCTTGAATACTACATTGATAGTGGATATGGTAAGATTTATTTAATTAGTGATAGATTATTCATACTTAATAATGAGGTATATGAAATTGTTAGTAATTCTAGATATTGGGCCTACAGTTATTTCAAAAAAAACAGTATAAAATAAATTATATAAACTTGTTGTTGTGGAACAGAACTAGTATGCTATTTTATTTATTAGACATTATATTAATAAAAAAATTGTTGCAATTTTAGATAAATAATAGTATAATATAAAAGGTTATGAAAATAACCTATCACATTGCTCCGCTGTTACCAATCAAGTAGGTAAGAATGAGCATTGGAAGAAGGAGCGTGAAAACAATGAGTCAACAACTAATTAACCAAATTACTAGTGAGTACATGAAGAATGATGTTCCTGAATTTCGTCCTGGTGATACTGTAAAAGTACACGTTAAGATTATTGAAGGTGACACTCATCGTATTCAAATTTTTGAAGGTTTAGTTATTAAAAGACGCGGAAGTGGAATTAGTGAAACATTCACAGTTAGAAAGAATTCTAATGGTGTAGGCGTTGAAAGAACATTCCCAATCCATGCACCAATCGTTGCTAAGATTGAAGTTGTTCGTAAAGGTAAAGTACGTCGTGCTAAGCTTAATTACATCCGTGGATTATCTGCTAAGGCAGCTCGTATTAAAGAGCGTAGATAGTCAAAAACTAGAAAAACGAAAAAAGGCATGTTTATCATGTCTTTTTTTTGTTTGCTTTGTTTTCATAAAATTGTTGCAAATTTTCATAATGTGTGATAAAATAAAAATAAGAAAGGTAGAGTGCTAATATGAATCAAACTAAAATTTATGACATAGCTGGTGCAGCTGGCGTTAGTTTAGCAACAGTTTCTAGAGTATTAAATCATCCAGAAAAAGTTAAGGAAGCCACTCGTAACAAAGTATTAAGAATAATTAAAGATAAAGGATATAAACCTAATGCTAATGCACGTGGTCTTGCAAGTCGAAAATCTACAACCGTTGCTGTTGTTATTCCTGAACTTTCTCGTGCCAGTGTTGCCGAAATGATTCAAGGAATCGACGATGCCGCAAAGAAATATGGATATACAATTAGACTTTTCATTAATCGTGATCAAGCCTTACAAGAAGATTTGTGGGGAGAAGTTATTGCATCAAGTGTTGATGGCATTCTATTTATGAACGATGAAATGACAAAAGAGACTTATCGTCAAGTTGAATATACACCAGTTCCTGTTGTGTTTGTTAACTCACTAAGTCAAAAGGATACAATTGGTAGTGTATGTGTTGATTATGAAGATTGTTCATATTCAATTACAAAAGAGATGATAAATCGTGGAAATAAACGAATTGTATTTGTTGGAACAGAACACAAATATACATTAAATGAAATGAAAGAACGTGGATATAAACGTGCAATGGTTGAAGCTGGTCTTGAACCTGAAGTTATTTATTCAAGTGGTAATATTGACAAGAATGAAGTATTCTTCAATAACTATTTAGATAATAACAAACCAGAAGTTGCTTTAGTTGTACGTGACTCAATGGCAATTTCACTTATGAACATTGCAAATAAGAGAGGAATCAAGGTTCCTGATATGTTACAAGTAATCGGATTCCAAAACACAAGATATGCACTTCTATCTAATCCTAAATTAACTTGTGCTGAAATTCCTATTTATGAAATGGGTAATAAGGCCATGAGTTATTTAACAGAGTTAATGAAAGATGAAAATGCAAATCGTAGAAAAGCAAATAAGATTTTGCTTGCATATGATATTTGTTGGAGAGAATCAACTAAATAGGCGTTGAGTAAGAAGAAGTATAAAATATTGATTGAATGACAGAGACTTTAGGGTTGGTGAAACTAAAGCATAGATATTTTAGAATTACACTTAGGAGCTATTTACTAATTGAGTGAAGATTATTGATTAATCTTAACTAAGGTGGTACCGCGGATAATTATTTCGTCCTTAGAATTGTAGTGTTCTAAGGACTTTTTATTTAATAAAAATGGAGGATATTATGGGAATTTATGAAGAATTAGAGTGGAGAGGACTAATTAAGGACGTTTCTGATCCATCATTAAGAGAAAAGTTAAATAAGGGAGGAATGACATTCTATATTGGAACTGATCCTACTGGTGATTCATTACATATTGGACATTTCTCAAGCTTTTTGATTTGTAAGAGACTAAAGGATGCTGGACATAATCCAATTGTTTTAGTTGGTGGTGCAACTGGACTAATTGGGGATCCTAAACCAGATAGTGAGCGTCCAATGGTTAAGTATGAAACAGTTGAACATAATTTCAATTGTTTAAAAGAACAACTAACTAAATTGTTCGGATGTGAAGTTGTTAATAATTATGATTGGAGTAAAGATTTAAACTTCATTGATTTCTTACGTGACTTTGGTAAATATTTTAATGTTAACTACATGTTAAATAAAGACATTGTAGCACGTAGACTTGATCAAGGAATTACTTATACTGAATTCAGCTATATGCTTATGCAAGCAATGGATTTTTGGTATTTAAATGAAAATAAAAACGTAACATTACAAGTTGCTGGTCAAGACCAATGGGGTAATATTACTGCTGGTATTGAGTTAATCAGAAAAAAGAGTGGAAAAGAAGCATATGCTTTCACAATGCCACTATTAACTAAGAGTGATGGAACTAAATTTGGTAAAACAAATGGTAAAGCAATATGGCTTGATAGTGAAAAGACTTCACCTTATGAGATGTACCAATTCTTTATCAATACTGAAGATACTAAAGTTATTGATTATTTGAAGTTCTTAACATTCCTTTCTAAAGAAGAAATTGAAGAACTTGAAGAAAAGAATAACAATCAACCACACTTAAGAGAAGCTCATAAAGCTTTAGCACATGAAGTAATTACATTCCTTCATGGAGAAGATGCTTATAATGAAGCTTTAAAAATCAGTGAAGCACTATTTAGTGGTAGAGTTAATGAATTAAATGCTAAAGAAATCGAACAAGCATTTAGCGATTTTGAAAAGACAAAATTAGATAGCGATATTAATATTGTTGATTTGTTAGTTAAGTTAGGTGCCGCAACAAGCAAGAGTGAAGCAAGAAGATTTGTTGAAGGCGGAGGCGTTACAATCAATGGTATAGTTAATAAAGATATCGCTTCACAAGTTGGTAAAAAGGATGCAGTTGAAGGTAAATACATCGTTGTAAGACGTGGAAAGAAGAATTATTATCTTATTGAGTGTTAAAAAAAGAAAGAAAAAGTAACGCGTAAAACGTTTACATTGTACTTTTTCTTGATTTCATAAAAATCCCCTTGCTATAATAAATGTAGAAGGAAAAGGGAAATATATGTTATTAATTAGTTTAACTTACTTATATTATAGCTATATTTATTATCCAAGGGAAAATGTGTTTTAATTAACATTATTATCTTGGTCTTTTTGCTTTGGAAAGACATAATATAATTATAGATAATATTAGCTAGTTATTACACAACCATAGGGCATTAGGTAATAGCTAGTAAGTATAGGGTTATTACTTAATGTAATAGCCCTTTTGTTTTTAATACTTAGAGGTTTATTAGGAGGAAGAAGAATGAAAAACCTATTTAAGAAAATTTTAGTGGGATGCTTAGTTTTAGTGAGCGTATTTGTATTTGGTGGATGTGGAAAGAAAGAAAAGAAAGTCGTTTCTATTATCCAATATGTTAGTGCATCAGCATTAGATGATGCTAAAGATGGTATTATCGAAGGATTAAAGTCAAAAGGATTTGTTGACGGAGAAAATGTTGAAATTGTTATTTACAACCCTCAAGCAAAAGCAGATGCTTTAGCTCAAATGTGCGAAACTGCAGTTAAGAAGAGTGATTTAATTTTCGCTATTGCAACTCCAGTTGCTCAAGCTTTAGTTAATGAACTTGATAAACAAGGAGCAAAAGTTCCAGTTCTATTCACAGCTGTTACTGACCCAGTTGCATCAAATATTATTAGTGATGCTAAAAAACCTGGTGGATTAATCAGTGGAACAAGTGATATCAACCCTGTTAGTGATCAAGTTAATCTATTAAAAGAAATCAATGCTAGTGCTAAGAAGCTTGGATTTATCTACACTGCTGGTGAAAATAACTCTGTTATTCAACTTAACATGGCAAAAGAAGCTGCAAGCAAGATTGGTGTAGAAGTTGTTGATAAAGCTTGTACAAACTCAACTGACTTAGAACAAGTAGTTACAAGTCTAATCAATGCTGGTATCGATGCATTATATGTTCCTACAGATAACGATGTTGCAAGTCAAATGTCACTTTTAGCATCACTTTGTAATCAAGCTAAAGTTATTACAATCTGTGGTGAAGAAGGATTAGTTAAAGATGGTGGAACACTAACAGTTGGTAGTGTTAATTATCTTGAATTAGGTAAGATGACTGGTGTTATGGGAGCTGAAGTATTAAACGGTAAAGATGTTGGTACTATGCCTGTTCAATATTTCTCAAGCACTGAATACAAAGTTAATAAAGAAACAATTAGAGAATTTGGCTTAGCTGTTCCAGAAGCTATTATTAATAAATCTAAATAAAAATGAACATTTTGAATATTTTCTTATCAGTAAATGTGGCTGATTTAGCCCTTACTGGTATTAAAATAGGCCTTATAATGTCTATTATGACATTGGGTGTTCATATCTCATATCGTATTTTAGATGCTGCCGATTTGAGTATTGAGGGTGTATTTCCTCTTGGTGCATGTCTTGCAGGTATATTAATCTTTTATAACGTACCAGCAATACTTGCCACAATCATTGCTTGTATCGGTGGTGCAGTAGGTGGATTAATTACTGGCCTACTACATACAAAACTAAAAATACCAATGATTCTATCAGGTATCATAACCATGACTGGTCTATATTCAATCAATCTTGCCCTTTTAGGATTATCAGATAAAAATGTTGTTACTATGAAATCAATGACATTTGGTTTTAAGAATGGTTTATTTGGTATATTCAGAGATTGGTTTAGCGGACTTGGTCTTGCCACAAACGTAGCAACACCTGTTGCCACATTAGTCGTTAGCATAATTTGCTTACTAATTGTATTTTTAATCATCTATTACTTCTTCGGAACTGAAGTTGGAATGGCTATTAGAGCAACTGGTAACAACGATAAAATGGCAAGAGCTCAAGGTATTAATACTAATAGAATGATTTTAGTGGGATTAATGATTAGTAATGCTCTAATCGCACTTGCTGGTGCATTATTTGCCCAAAACGGTGGAACATCAAATGTTGACAGTGGACGTGGAATGATTGTTGTGGGATTAGCCGCAATTATCATTGGAGAGGCAATCTTTGGAAGAAAGTCATATAAATTGCAACTTGTCAGTATCATATCTGGAACAATTATTTATTATTTGTTAAGACAAATTGCGATTGAATTGAACGTTGTTGAATTCTTAGATTTAGTTTCTGCTATTTTAATTGTTATTATTTTAGCGATACCACTAATAAAAAAAGCAAGACTTTCAAGAAAAGGAGGTTAAGCAAATGTTAGAAATTAAGAATGTAACAAAAATCTTCAACAAAGAATTAAGTCAAGACGAACGTAGAATTGCATTAGATGATTTATCAATTACAATCAATGATGGTGATTTCATCACTGTAATTGGTGGTAATGGAAGTGGAAAATCAACACTTATGAATTCAATAAGTGGTGTATTCCCATTAGATAGTGGACAAATCATCATTGATGGTGAGGATATTACCAATATGCCAGAGTTTGAAAGAGCAAAATTCTTGGGAAGAGTATTCCAAGATCCTCGAATGGGAACATGTGGCAATATGTCTATTTTGGAGAATTTAGAATTATCATATAGGCGTGGTAATAAGAGAGGCCTTCATTGGGGCTTTACAAAAGAAAACGAAGAAAAATATGTTGAATTATTGAAGGGATTAAATCTTGGACTTGAAAGTCGCCTAGAACAAAAAGTTGGACTACTTTCAGGAGGCCAAAGACAAGCAGTAACTTTGCTTATGTCAACATTAAAGATTCCAAAACTGTTGCTTTTGGATGAACATACTGCTGCACTTGACCCTAAGACTGCAAAAATAGTTTTAAATCTAACAAACGAAATTGTTACAAGAGAAAATATTACAACCCTTATGATTACGCATAACATGAATGATGCTATCAAATATGGTAATAGATTAATTATGTTAGATCACGGACACATCATTTTAGATATTTCTGGTGAAGAAAAGCAAAAATTAACAATAAAAGATCTATTACAAAAATTTGAAGATTCAGATGTTACTGCTGACGACTCACTTCTTCTAAGTAAATAATATAAATACAAGTCTACTAGTTTCTAGTAGACTTTTTTGCTATGCGTTTACATCAAAAAAGGCATTGAAAAATAATAAAAAAGGAGTATAATATCTAAATTGTTAGAAGGCGATATATATGAAGATATTATTAGTCCTATTTGCTTTTATGCTATTAGGTCTTTTATCAACAAGGCTAATGAAAGTATTACATTTGCCTAATGTTACTGGGTATTTGCTTAGTGGATTAATCATTGGTCCAGCAATGTTAATTCTACTTAATAAAGTTACTAATTTTATTAGTGTTGAAGAGTTAAATAAATATAAAGAGATTGTTAGTGGACTTACACTTATAACTGATGTGGCATTAGGATTCATTGCTTTGTCAATTGGTGTAGAATTCAAAGTCGATGCTATGCGTCATACTGGTAAAAAGATAGTAATAATAACATTATTCCAATGTTTGCTTGCGGTTTTATTGGTTGATGTGGCATTGATTATATTTGCTAAAGTGACAGGAATGAATATGGCTATAGCAATAATGCTTGGTGCAATTGCATCTGCAACTGCTCCAGCAGCAACTTTACTTGTTGTAAGGCAATATAATGCTAAAGGACCACTAGTTAATACGTTATTACCAGTTGTTGCATTGGATGATGCTGTTGGTTTAATGGCGTTTTCTATATCTTTTGCTATTGCAAAAGTCTTTTCAACAGGCGAAGCAATTACTGTATATGCAGTATTAATTAATCCATTGCTTGAAATTGTATTGTCGCTTTTAGTGGGATTTGTTTGTGGAGTACTAATGACGCTGGTATCAAAGCTATTTAAGTCAAGAGATAATAACTCAATTTTGATGGTTGCTTTCACATTCTTATGTGTTGCTTTGTCACAAATAGATTTCAAGTTTGGTGAAAACATTGAATTTGGACTTTCAAGTTTACTTGTTTGTATGATGCTTGGTGCAACATACACTAACTTAAAGAAAGATGCTGAACGATTCTTGCATCGAATTGATGAAATAACTCCTCCGATTTTCTTGTTATTCTTCGTAATCAGTGGTGCAGGAATGGATTTATCAATTATCCCAACAGTTGGAATAATTGGTGTTTTATATATCGTTATTAGATCATTAGGTAAGTACTTTGGAGCGATGATTGGTTGTAAAATCACTAAAGCAGAGCCTGGAGTTACTAGATACCTAGGACTCACCCTACTTCCTCAAGCCGGAGTTGCTATTGGAATGGCAAACATGGCGAAGGAAGCACTTGGTGATATTGGTATAAAGATTTACACAATAGTCTTGTTCTCAACATTTGTATATGAGATTGTTGGTCCACTATTAACTAAGTGGGCATTGACAAGAGCTGGTGAAATCAATAGACCTAATGAAGAGCACATTCACTTCTAAAAGAATTATTTGGAAGCGAATTAAAAAGGGAAGTTGCTACTTCCCTTTTATTTTCTGCCAATTCCCATTTTACGATAAACTTTTGCTAGTTTTTTCCTTGCAACATAAGTTGCTTTTTCTCTTCCTTCATCAAGGATTTCATCTAATTCTTTTGATTGAATAATTTGATTGAATCTTTCTTGTAAGTCGCCAATTTCTTTTGCTACAATCTCAGCTAAATCACCTTTGAAGTCGCCATAGCCACGTCCCTCATATTTTTTAGTTATCTCATCAAATGATAGACCGGTAATAACTGAATAGATTGTCA
>LVBR01000004.1 GCA_001604495.1 Acholeplasmatales bacterium Tener_01
GTAGAAAGTTTGCGATTTTAACAGCATTTTCTGTTGGACTTCAATCTTTATATACTTTACTATTCACATATTTATACAATAAAGGATTTTCACCTTTTTCAATTTTCAGTGAAAGTAAGATCACTTTAGCTATTTTAGCTGGTTTGATTATGGGAAGTGCTCAAGGAATTGGGCTAAGAGTTGGTGGATCTACTGGTGGAACTGATATTATCAGTCAAGCTTATTCATTTAAGACTAGAACATCATTCATCAGTATTTCATTCTACATTAACTTCGTAATCATCGTCCTTGGAGGAATTCTAAATGGACTTGAAGCAGCTGCTTACACTATCATTTATTTGATTATGAGTGTTACAGTTTTAGGTAAAGTTTTCACAACATACAAATTCATGCGTGTTACTATCGTTACTGAAGAAAAAGGAAGATTAAAAGAAGAATTATTAAAGCATTTTAATCATGGTATTACAATTTATCAAGCTGTAGGAGCTTACTCAAATACTCCTAAATATGTTCTTGAAACAATTGTATCAAGTTATGAGGTTAGAGAATATCGTGCTCTAGCTCGTAAGATTGACCCTAATTGTTTTATTGCTATTGTTGAAATGAAAAGCATTGATGGCTTCTTTAACCAAAATGCGGTCGCATAAAAATAGGAGGATAGTTGATGAAAAAGAAAATTTGTTGTTTGTTAATCCTTTTAGTTGCTTTGTTTTTGTTTATTCCTGTCAATTTTCATGCTGAATCTAGTAAGTTCTTCACAATTGGAGCAAATCCAGCTGAAGACAGCAATACTTCAATGAATTTTGTTTGGCATACTGAAAAAGGTGTCACTGGATCATATGTTTTATATACAGAGAAAGATGACACATCTTGGAGTAATGCTAAACGTATTGATGGTGTTGCAACCCTAAATACAGCATTCACAGGAAAGAATGCTTGTTATGGTTCAACAAGTGAGGAATTAAAAGTTCCTTATGAATTCATGAAAAATGAAGCTACAGCAACCGACCTTACACCAGGTACAAAATATATGTATAAGATCACTGATGGAACTGAATCAAGTGATGTCAGATATTTTAAGACTGGTGATCAAGAATTCACATTTGTTTGGACTAGTGACTTCCACGCATATAGTGGTGGTGGAAGATTAAATAATGCCACAAAAGCTGTCAATGCAGCTATTGAACTTGCTAATAACAATGTTGATTTTATATTCTCAACTGGTGATATTGTTGCGCATGGTGGAACATATCAATGGTGGAATCAAGTTAGTAACGCTAGTTGGTATAAAGATTATATGTTCTGCTCAACTTTAGGTAACCATGACTGGATGACTAGAGTTGATACATATTACTCAACTGGTGCATCATATGAATTCTTCTCTGCTTGTTTTAATAATCCTAAGAATGGTTTTAGCGGACAAGAAAACGTATGTTACTATTTCTATTATGGCGATGCGCTATTTATTTGTGTTAATACTGAAAGTGAAAGTGCTCTATATTTGGGTATGACAACTAGTGAATTTGTTAAGGCTCAACAAGATTGGGTTGAAAGTGTATTACAAAATAACACTGCTCAATACATTTTCTTGTTCCAACACTATCAAGCATTCTCAACTAGTGGTGGCTACAATAGTGCTGGTTATACTCGTTGGCATGATATCTGCGATAAATATGGTGTAGATATTTTCTTCACAGGAAATAGCCATGTTTATATGCGTTCACTTCCTATTTATAAAGACCAAGTATCAACTGACCAATCAAAAGGTACAGTTTATATGGTTGCCCCATCAAGTGATGGTGATAGAGGTGTTGAATACAAAGCCCCAACATCCCACACTGATCAAATAGTTGCTAGTTGGAGTGGTCTATCTGCAATTGGAGCAAGCCTTGTAAAGGTTACTCAAGATGGTATTAGTATTAGACTTATCGGATATGATGCTAAAAAAGAAACTGAAGCTGATATGCGAATCCTTGATACCGCAAGAGTACTACCAAAGAGGGGTCCAAGTGAAAGAGCAGTTAAAGACCTATCTGGTTTAAATAAAGCTGAATTTGAAGAAACATTCGCAATTCAAGTTAACCAAAGAAGTCTAAGTACTCCAAAAATTCTATATAGAAATGATGCTTATGATGTTTTACGTAGCATGAAAGTCTATAATAAGGATACTGGTAAGGTTTACTTTGATGGTCCATTTCAAGATGGGTCAACAAACTACGTTTTAAGTGGTGTTGAAAAAGGACTACTTAATATCGGAATTGAATTAAGATACTTCGATTCAGAAGTTAAGGAATTAACATTTGAAGTTGATAATAATTACAAGTGGGGTTCAATTTCTAATCCTCGCATCTTTAAGGGAACTGAAAAGACATACTTAGAATGGGATGAAGAAATTAATGCTAGCCGTGTAAGTTCTATTGAAATCTTACTAAACGGTGAGCTTTATAAGAAAGTTGCTCCTGATACTAAACGTATTGCTCTACCTGAAATTACTGGTAGTGAAAAATATGTAGTAAAACTTGTGGTTAAAGATACTGATGGTGACGTAGTTTACGAGTCAAATGAATTTGATTATCCTGAAGTAAAGAAATATACGGTCACATTCTTAGACCAAAATGGTAATGAGCTACAAAAAGTAGAAGTTCTGGAAGGTGAAAGTGCCCAAGCACCTAACTATAACCCTCCAAGTGGTTATGAATTTAAGGGCTGGGATAAAGACTTTACGAACGTTAAGAGTGATTTGGTTGTTAAGGTAAAACTAGAAGAAATCAAACAACCTGACCCTGAACCTGAGCCTGAACCTGACCCTGAACCTGAGCCTGAACCTGAGCCAGAACCTGAACCAACTCCAGTTGATCCAGTAGTAGAACCTACTAAGAAAGGTTGCGGAAGCGGGGCTATTCAATCAGTTTATTACATTATTTCTATTATGGGATTAATGTTTATCTTTAAGAGAAGAAGATATATTTAGTTGAAAAGAAGAATGACCAAAGCGGTCATTCTTTTATTATAATTAACATATGATTAAAAATAT
>LVBR01000005.1 GCA_001604495.1 Acholeplasmatales bacterium Tener_01
AAAGTTAAAGGTTTATATGATTACAATAAGTTAGGTGTTTTAATTCAATCAAGAATTGAGATACTAAGCGAAATTCCTGAGAAAGTTGATTTCTTAGCTGAATTTAATCCAGCTGATAAAGAGATGTATTTTAACAAGAAATTTAAGATTGATGATGTTTTAGCAAAAACTGTATTAGAAGAATCAATTAAAGAGTTAGAAAAATGTAATAACTGGACAATTGATGGTTTGCATGAAGAGATTGCTAAAATTAGTGAAAAGTTAGAAGTTAAGTCTGGTGTAACATACACAGTATTAAGAATTGCCTTAACTGGTGTTATGGTAACTCCAGGAGGAAGCCCAGAGATGGCCGATATCTTAGGTAAAGAAGAATCTATTAAGAGATTAAAATTAAGTATTAACAAATTATAAGGAAATTAAAATATGAAAAACATGATTGATATAAAAATATGCCAAAAAGTTTTAGAAAAATGTCTTACTACTGGTGGAGATTTTGCTGAAATATTTGCGGAAGAAACAACAACAAATTCTCTAAACATGGTTAGTGGAGAATTAAAAAATGCCGCCACAACAAATCTTCATGGTGCATCTATTCGTATTCTAAAGGGTGCTAAAGAAGTTAGTGGTTATACAAATGATTTTAGTGAAGAAAGCTTATTAAAGCTAGCAAGTGACTTAAGTCAATCAGTTGAAGGCGAAACTCTTGGAATTAAATTTACTTTAAAAGAAGACGCTCCAAGTAAAATCGTTAAAGCTGTTAAAGCTCCATCAACTGTTTCTAATGAAGAAAAATACAAATTACTACTTGATGCATCAAATGCAGCAAAAGCTTATAGCGAAGAAGTAGTTCAAGTAATGTGTAATTTGATGGATGAAGAACAACATGTATTAGTTGCTAATACATTTGGTAAATATATTGAAGATGATCGTCATCATATTAGATTAGGTGTCTCTTCAGTTGCTCAATTCAATGGTCAAATGCAAACATCAAATGATTCAATCGGTGGAAACTGTGGATACGAAATCTTTGATGAAAAAGATGCTAATCAAATGGCTTATGAAACTGCAAAAGCTGCAGTTGCCATGGCTCATGCTGATGAAATGATCGGTGGCGTTTATACTGTAGTTATTGACAATGCTTTTGGTGGAGTGCTTCTACATGAGGCATGTGTTCATAGCTTAGAAGCTACAAGCGTTGCTAAAGGCGCATCTGTAATGTGTGGTAAACTTGGTCAAAAGATTGCTAGTGACATCGTAACTGCAATCGATGATGGTACAAGATGCGACCAATGGGGTTCATTAAATATGGACGATGAAGGTAACCCAACTAAGAAGAACGTTTTAATTGAAAATGGTATCTTAAAGAGTTACCTAGTTGACTATCGTAACTCAAGAATTATGAATCATCCAATTACTGGATCATCTCGTAGACAAAACTACCGTTACTCACCAACATCAAGAATGACAAACACATTCTTTGCTCCTGGTAAAGACACATTTGATTCAATTATCAAAAACACTAAGAGTGGTCTATATTGTAAGAAGATGGGTGGAGGAAGTGTTAACCCATCAACTGGTGAATTCAACTTCGCTGTTAATGAAGGATATTTAATTGAAGATGGTAAGATTACAAAACCTGTTAGAGGCGCAACTTTAGTAGGTAGTGGATCACAAGTATTATTAAACATCGATATGATTGCTGATAACCTAGACTTTGGTCATGGTATGTGTGGAAGTGCAAGTGGAAGCATTCCAACTGACGTAGGACAACCTACAATCCGTGTTCAAAACATGGTTGTTGGAGGAAGAGGTAGCAAATGATGAACATTAATGAATTAATTAAGAAAGCTAAACAAGCTAATTTTAGTGATATCGAAGTATATCAAGAAATAAGTGAAACTACTTCAATCTCTATTTTTAATGGTGAAATTGATAAGAACAATATCAATTCAAGCAATGTATATACTGTTCGTGCTATTTACAATGGTAAGATGGCTGGTTATACTTTTGAAAACCAAGATGTTGATCTTGATACAATCATCGCTAAACTAAAAGAAAACGCTGAAATTTTAACATCACTTGATGAAGTTGAAATCTTCGCTGGTAGCGAAAAGTATGAAAAGATCGAAAGAGCACCTGGTGAATTTGATAAACACACAATCACTGATAAAGTTAATCTTGCAAAAGAAGTTGAACGTATTGCTAAAAGCCTTGATAATCGTATTGTTTTAGTAAACTATTGTGAATACGAAGATCAAAAAGAAACAAGTAGAATCGTTAACTCTAAAGGACTTAACGTTGAAAAGAGTAGCGTATATGGTGCATTAGTAGTAGGAGTTGTAGCTAAGGATGCTGTTAATAATCCTCAAAACGGTTTCGAAGTTAAAGTTGCCCTTAATTACAACGATTTGGATCCTCAAAAGATCGCTGAAAAAGCAGTTAAAGATGCCGTTTCAATGTTAGGCGCTGCTCCTTGTGAATCAAAAACTTATCCAGTTATTATTGAAAATGAAGCAATGTCAAGCCTACTTGGTGGTTTTTCATCAATTTTCTCTGGCACTGCATTACTTAATAAAGTAACTCCACTTGCTGGAAAAGAAGGAACTAAGATTATGCAAGACTGTGTTAACATCATTGATGCTCCACTTGATCTTGAAGCTGTTAATGCACAACCATTTGATGATGAAGGTGTTGCATGTTACAATAAAGCAATCGTTGAAAATGGTGTATTTAAGACATTTATGCACAATTTAAAGACTGCTAAGAAATTTAACACAACTACAACTGGTAATGGTGTTAAAGCTGGTAATAGTATTTCTGCTGGAAGTTATAACCTATTTATTGAAAAAGGTGATAAGACAAAAGAAGAACTTATCGCATCAGTTGAAGAAGGTCTATTAATCACTGATTTAAGTGGTCTACATGCAGGACTAAATCCAATTAGTTGTGATTTTTCTTGTCAATCATCTGGTTACTATATTAAGAATGGTAAGATTGAACGCCCAGTTACATTGATTGTTGTAAGTGGAAACTTCTTAAGAATGATGAATGAAATTGAAGCAATTGGTAGCGACATTTACAAAGGTTATAATGGAAAAGGAGCTCCATCAATTCTATTTAAAGGACTTCCTGTTTCTGGTAAATAATAATAAAAAGGAGAAGATATCTCATTTGAGATATCTTTTTGTGTGAATATGAAGTTTAATGAAATAATACAAAATTCCCAAGTATTAAGTGGAATTAATAAAATGAATATTACTGAGCTTACTGAGGTTCAAGAAAAAGTAATTCCACTTGCTAACAGTGGAGTTGATATTATTTGCCAAGCTCCAACTGGAACTGGCAAAACTTTGGCTTTTGCAATTCCAATTTTAGAGAAGATAAGAGCTATTAATAAACCTCAAGCGATAATCATTGCCCCAACAAGAGAACTTGCTAATCAAATAGCAAATGACATCAACTTAGCATCAAGCGATATGCTAAACACTAAAGCGATGGCAGTTTATGGTGGTGAGCCAATTGATAAGCAAATCTATAATCTAAAGAAGAAGCCCCAAATAATTGTGGCTACTCCAGGTAGACTAATTGACCACTTAGAGCGTAGAACTATTAAATTATCAGATGTTGGTGTAGTTGTGTTAGATGAAGCTGATGAAATGCTTAATATGGGCTTTATTGAAGATATTAGAACAATACTTAATGTCTGTCCTAAACCTCATCAAACAATGCTCTTCTCCGCCACAATCTCTAAAGACATTGAAGCAATTGCCCAAGAGTTCTTAGTTGATCCTAAAACTATTAGAGTAAACACAAAAGAACTAACAATCGATTTAGTTCATCAATATTACATCGATGTTAAGGAAAAAGATAAGATTGAGGCGATGTCTAGAATCCTAGATATCAATGACTATAAACTAGTCATGGTATTTTGTAACACTAAAAAGACTGTTGATGAAGTAACTAGTGGCCTATTAATTAGAGGCTTCTTGGCAGAGGCTTTACACGGTGATATGCGTCAAATGCAAAGAGATAGAGTAATGGCCCGCTTCCGTAGTGGCCAAATCAATATCTTAGTTGCAAGTGACGTTGCCGCAAGGGGTCTTGATATCAGTGATTTGGATGTAGTATTTAATTATGATGTCCCTCAAGACAATGAATATTATGTTCATAGAATCGGTAGAACCGGAAGGGCCAAAAAAGAAGGTTTATCAATCACATTGGTTACAAGAAGTGAAAAAGCGCACCTTCGTGAAATCATCAAATACACTAAAGGTGATATTAGTCAAATGATGATTCCAACAGTCGAAAAAGTTACCAAATACCGCGTTAAAAAAGTAATAGGTGAAGCCTTAGAACTGATAGATAGTAATGATGTGGTATCTAGATACGTCCAAAAAGAGATGATGAAGCTTGATGGTGTTGATAAAGATATGCTCATTGCTGGCTTGATTAGCTTAGAACTTAAAGCTAAAAATGATAATAGTAACATCGAAGTGACAAATGAAATTGAAGAAAGAAAGATTCAAAGAAACACTAAGACTGTTCGTATCTTTGTCAATGTTGGTAAGAAAGATAAGCTTAAGGTTTATAATCTAACTGATCTATTAACTAAAAAGACTGATTTATCAAATAAAGAAATCGATAATGTTGAAATACATGATAATTTCTCTTTCTTAGATATTCCAGAGTCTTATAAGACGGATTTAATTAATAGTGATATTGAATATAAAAACATACCTCTTAAGTTTGAAGTTGCTAAAGACAAAAGAAAAGCAAAAACTAAATCAAAGAAGAAATAAAAAACAGGATATATCTTATCAAAATGAAGTAAAGTACTCCCTATGTCAAGGACAAAATAAAAAAAAGAGTATTAATAATAAATAAAGCTGTTAGATTTAAATCTAGCAGCTCTATTTTTTATAGTCATTGGGATACTCGCCTGTCATACAGAACCTATAATACTCGTTAGGACTAAGTTTTGCTAAGTTCCATTGATAACGATAGTTATTGTAATAATCCATATACTTATCAATTATTTTTACTAAATCAATGTATAATTCGCATGCTTTAACTCTTGATCCTATTTCATCTTTCATATGACCAAAGAAAGATTCTTGAGAAGCGTTATCCCAACAGTTTCCTCTTCGTGACATTGATCTTCTTATATCTGCTTTTTTCAAAAGCTCTATATAACTATATGATGTATAATGAACTCCCTGATCAGAATGTATTAATACATCAGTATGTAATTCATTTCGATGCTTTCTTAATAATCTCTTTACAGTCTTTAAAACAAAATCAACTTGAAGATTATCACTTAATTCATATGATAGTATCTCTTTAGTATAAGCATCTTTTATAACTGATAGATATGCTTTAGTTCTATTCTTACCATAAAAGAAATATGTAATATCTGTGAGTAATACATATCTTGGTCCATGTAAAGTAAACTCACGATTCAATATATTTTCAGTGTAATTATTTGTGCCTATTGCTTTTAACATCCTTTTATAAGGATTTGGCTTACGTATTGGACATTTAAGCCCAAATTTACGCATCAAACGTCTTATTTTCTTTTTATTAAAAGTTATTCCCATTCTTTTTAATCGCATATAAATGCCATTAACGCCTTTGTCATAACCTTTAAATTTATAAGCTTGAATAATTAAATTAAAATCTTCTTGATCTTTTAACTCCTGTTTATTGATATTTTTGTTATTTAGCCATGAATAATATCCACTACGTGATACTCCAGCGTAAAAGCATAACCAATTAATAGATAATTTATTTTTAGGGCTATTTATTAAATCTTTAATTAATTGATATTTTTGTCTCGTTGTGCTTTTCGTAAAGCATCCTTCTCGATCAAACGAATTTTTTTTAGATATGCATTTTCCTGTTCAAGTATTGCTATTTTATTCTTTAATCGTGAAATGTTTTCTTCTTCAGATAAAGTTCTTTTTAATGGCCTACCTGAATGTCCTTTGCGTGTGTCTGATAAACCTTCTGCACGTTTGGCTTGTTTTCTCCAAAGACTTGAACAACTTTCAATACGTTTCCTACCAATTATTTTAAAAGGAAAACCATATTTTTCAAAAATCGTCCTAGGAAGAAGTCCGTTTTCGTATTCGTTTATAAAAATATTTTTGAATTCTTCAGAATAAGTTATAGCTTTTTCTGATACTTGAACAACATATTTATTTTTAGATAAAAATTCAACTTGATCTTTAGTAAAATAATTAATACCCATAAATAAAACCTCTTTATACAATTATACATAAAAATAGCCCTGTAAATCAACACGATTACAAGGATATGCCTTTTTTTTATTGTGTCCGATTTACAGGGTATATTTTAGATTGCCTCTATTTTATTATTCTTTATTATCAATGTTATATATCAATAGTAACTTCAATAGTATTTTTAGTCTTTTCCAATTTTCTCTTAAAAAAAATCTTTTCTTCAATCAAACTAACTATAAGACTTGCTACCATTCCAAATCCAAACATGAATATGATTGTATTCATTGTGAATGTTATAAGATTTGCTTTATACAAAATAAACCATACACCATAATAAATGAAATTTATAATGCATGTATTAATGAAGTTGTATTTAGTCTTACCAAGTCCAACAAATATGTTATCTGGTATTTGTTCATATGCATAAGGAATATAGAATGGAAAAGCTATTATAACAATCTCAAATATTCTTTTGTAGTTTTCAAGTTTTTCAATGTGTTTAAAGAAAATTATCCATAGAGGAATTGTTATAATCCAAAGTAAAACAATGAATGTTATTATTAAATAATAATTTGATTGTTTAAGCTCATAATATCCATCTTTACAATCATGTCTTATTACTTCAGTAATTGCATAGATTGGAATTAACAACCATCCCCATATGAAATTATTAGAAACCCAATAATTTCCTTGTTCTGCTACCATATTGACCATCTTGCAAATCATTAGAGCGTAAACGATATTAGCAATAAACTGTTGAACCCCACTAAAGACACCAATTCTTGTCCAATCTTTAAAGACTTTAAGGTCATCTTTTTTAAACCACTCAACTTTAAGTGCTTCT
>LVBR01000006.1 GCA_001604495.1 Acholeplasmatales bacterium Tener_01
GCTAAGTAATGATTCGAATCTATTAATATCATCACTAGTTAAAACTACTTCATTTAACGGAAGTAAATCTATTTCACTAATTTCTTCAATACTTCTTTGAGTGTCTTTATCAAAATATCTTATTTTTTCGATCTCATCATCAAACAAATTGATTCTTATAGGATTACTAAAACATGCACCATATAAATCAATTACTTCACCACGAACACTAAATTCGCCTTCAACTGATGTTATTGGCATCTTTTTATAACCTAAATATACTAATTCATTTATGAATTTATTAACATCAATTGTTTCACCTTTTTTAATATGCTTAATATATTTAGTATATTCTTCCTTAATAACACAAGGTTTTAAACATCCTAGTACATGAGTGACAATAATCTTAGGAGTATTTGTGATAATACTTTTAATAGTGTTAATTCTTTCTTTCTTAAATTGTCCACTTACCGCAACCAATTCACTTGAAATAATCTCATCTGTTAAGTATAAGTTGACATTTTCATAACCAGCAAGCTTACAAAAAGCATCATATGCCAAATTTGCTTTATAAACATTACTAGCAACGTAAACGACAAAACAACCACTTTGTAAGTAAGTGGCATATGTCAGTAAATATTGGTGATTTTCTGTTACTCCGTTAACGAAGTAAGTGTAGCTATCTTCTTTTAAGGAAGATAGCACCTCCTGAATTGTTTTGTTTTTCTCAAATAACTCTAATACATCAATCATCCGTTGTACCTGCTCATAAAATTATCAAAACTATCTTTGATAAATGATTCAACGATATCGTATGCTTTAGATGTGGCTAAAAGGATATCAATTGCTTCGTCTTTTTCAAACTTTCCTAATACGTAATCAATGACATCTTCTTTGTTGCAACCGCTGATTCCGATTCTAACTCTTTTAATTTCGCTAGTCTTAAGTAGTTCAATGATACTTTTCATACCTTTGTGACCACCACTAGATCCATCTTTGCGAATTCTAATCTTTCCAACAGGCAAATCTAAATCATCATATATTACTAAAATATCGTTTATATCGATATCATAATAGTTCTTTACAGCGACTACGGCTTCTCCACTTAAATTCATAAATGTTTGAGGCTGAATAATAATCACTTTTTCACCAGAAATGGTTGCCTCTGCTATCATAGATTTAAGGGGCTTTTCTAATTTGAACTTAGTTTTACATGATTTAACTAATTCATCAGTAAACATGAAGCCTACATTATGTCTTGTTTTTCTATATCTTAAACCAGGATTACCTAGTCCGACTATTAGTTTCATATTATCCTCCTAAAGGATGTTTTTTTGCATTTTATAACATTCAACTATATTTTCTAAAAGTGATGCGATAGTCATTGGACCCACGCCTTTTGGAACAGGAGAGATAAATGAAGCAATTTTACTAACTTCTTCAAAATCTACATCCCCACAAATTCCACTTTCAATTCGATTGATTCCAACATCCACAACAACGGCGCCTTCTTTAACCATATCAACTGTGAAAAACTTTGGTTTTCCGATTGCGGCTACTAGAATATCTGCTTGTTTTGTGATTTCTTTAATATTTTTAGTCTTAGAATGACAAATAGTTACAGTAGAATTGTTTTGTAAAAATAATAGTGCTAAAGGTTTACCTACTAAAATGCTTCTTCCAACAATTACAACATTCTTTCCTGTAAGTTCAATATCATATTTCTTTAATAGTGTTATTACACCACGAGGAGTTGCAGAAGCTATTGTTGGTAAGCCTCCGATTAATTTTCCTTGATTAATAACTGTTAGACCATCAACATCTTTCTTAGGATCGATGGTATTAATAACTTTAGTTTCATCCATATGTTTTGGAAGAGGCATTTGTACTAAAATACCATTAACTTCATCATCTTTATTACAATCTTTAATAATATTAATTAATTCCTCTTCACTAGTTACTTCAGGCAAATTATATCCCTTTACTTCAATACCTACTTTTGCACAAGCAATCTTTTTATTTCTAACATAGATTTCGCTTGCAGGATTGTTTCCAACAAGTATCAAAGCAAGAGTAATCTTATAATTCTCTTTTTCAATCAACTCTTTAGTACTTAATGTGATTTCTTCAGCTGTTTTCTTTCCGTCTAAAATCATACTAGCCTCCATTAATATATCCACATCAAATATTATACATCAAAATACATTCTTTTTCTATATATAAATAAAAGTAGGGAATTAATCCCTACTTTCTGTAATTACAAAGTTATCATTAACAACATCTACACTATATTTAACATTAGGCATAATCTTTTCACTAATAATTGCTTTAGCAAGTATTGTTTCAACTTCCCTTTGAATAAATCTCTTGATTGGACGAGCACCATATTCAAATGAGAAACTGATATTAAGAATATGCTCTTTACATCTTTGAGTAAATTCAATATTATAGTGTTCTTCTTTAAGACGATTTTGTAAAATCTTAAGCATCTTAGTAACAATCTTAAGTTGTGTATCTTTATCAAGTGGTTTGAATGTGATAATCTCATCAATTCGGTTTAAAAATTCTGGTCTAAATGAATTCTTTAGAAGTTCATGAGCCTCTTCAGTCTTACCATTTAATAATAATTCACTACCTAAGTTAGAAGTCATAATTATAATAGTGTTTTTAAAGTCAACTACTCTTCCTTGAGAGTCGGTAAGTCTACCATCATCAAGGATTTGAAGTAGGATATTAAATACATCACTATGAGCTTTTTCAATTTCATCAAATAGAACTATAGAATATGGATTTCTTCTTACTTTTTCAGTAAGTTGTCCACCTTCTTCATATCCAACATATCCTGGAGGAGCACCAATTAATCTTGATACACTAAACTTCTCCATGTATTCACTCATATCCAGTCTAATTATGTTGTTCTCTGAATCAAACAACGCTTCAGCTAAGCTTTTAGCAACTTCAGTTTTACCAACACCAGTTGGACCTAAGAACAAAAATGATCCGATAGGTCTGTTTTGATCTTTTATACCTGCTCTTTGACGAATAATAGCATCGCTTACTAGGTTAATTGCTTCATCTTGACCGATGACACGAAGTTTTAATGTATCAGCTAGATTTAATACTTTCTCCCTATCTCCTTGCATTATCTTAGAAATTGGAATATTAGTGCTCTTTGATATAATTTTAGCAATCATATCTTCAGTTACAACTTCACAAAGAAGATTGTCTTTCTTTTCTTTTGATTCTAATACTTCTAATTTCTTCTCAAGTTCTGGTATTTCTTTGTACTTAAGTTCACTAGCTCGTTTGTAATCACCACTATTAAATGCTTGGTCAAGATTAAACTTCATTGTTTCAAGGCGTTTCTTAATATCTTTAGCCTCATTAATAGTGTTCTTTTCCTCTTTCCACTTATTCTCTAAGTTGGTCTCTTTTTCTTTTAGTTCATTAAGTTCAGTCTCAAGTTTATTAAGACGTTCCTTACTTGCCACATCTTTTTCCTTAAGTAGGGCAACTTTTTCAATTTCAAGTTGTCTGATCTTACGGCTTACTTCATCAAGTTCTGTTGGCATTGAGTCAATTTCTACACGGATAGATGAACATGCCTCATCAATTAAGTCGATTGCTTTATCTGGCAAGAACCTATCAGTTAAGTACCTATTAGATAAAACAGCTGCATTTACAATAGCACCATCAGTGATTTTAACACCATGATGTGATTCAAATCTTTCTTTTAAACCACGCAAAATACTGATTGTATCTTCAACAGTTGGTTCTTTGACTAGAACTTGTTGGAAACGACGTTCCAAAGCTCTATCCTTTTCAATATACATCCTATATTCATTTAAGGTTGTGGCACCAATACAGTCAATTTCACCTCTTGCAAGCATTGGCTTTAACATATTACCAGCATCTAAGGCGCCATCAGCTTTACCAGCTCCAACAATCAAATGGATTTCATCAATAAATAGGATAATTTTGCCTTCGCTTTCTTTGATCTTATTTAGAACAGCTTTAAGTCTTTCCTCAAATTCTCCCCTAAACTTTGCTCCAGCAACCAATGCACCCATATCTAGTTCATAAATTGTTTTATTCTTAAGTGTTAGAGGAACATCATCTTTTACAATACGACAAGCAAGTCCTTCGATAATGGCAGTTTTACCAACACCGGGTTCACCAATCAAAACGACATTGTTCTTTGTCTTTCTAGCCAAAATTTGAATAATACGACGAATCTCTTCATCACGACCAATAACAGGATCAATCTTACCTTTTTTAACTTCTTCAACAATATCTCTACCGAACTTTTGAAGAATGTCTTTATCTTGACTATAATCTTGCATTTCCATAATCTCACCTCTCCCTTCATATTAGCACTCACACACTCCGAGTGCTAATTATATTATAAACCATTATATACTTTTGTCAATACTTTCACAAAAACATAATATAAAAAAATGACATGTGATAAACACATGTCATTTTGTATTTTAAACTATTATGCACCTAGTCCATATAGAGCATAGAATTTTTGTTCGAAGATTGTGTAGTCTTCTTGTTGAGTTTGAACATAGTCAGCTCCACTATTAACAATTGATGCTAAGTTACTAGTGAATGGACATCCACTGATTGAGTCATAAATCGCATCTGTTAAGTCAACTACTGTCTTATCAAATGTGAAGTATAACATTGCTTCAATTGATTCTTGGTCATCTAGTTTCTTTTCTAATGTTCCACGTTTAATTGCTTCAGCATCGAATGATGGGTCAGCTTGTTGATATCTCTTAACACGGTAGAAGTAATCAACTAACATACGATATAAATCTTCATTTGTAACGTATGTTGGACGTTCACGTTGTGCAGCGATTGTCCATACAACTTCGTCTGTACCAACTTTAACACGTGTAGCTTCTTTGCTTAGATTGTCTGGCCATGGGAATGGAACATATCCGAAACGGCTATCTTCACCCCAGATGTCACTTGGCCAACGGCTTGATCCTTTACAGAACCATAACCAACCAGTACTACATAGAGCTTTTTGATCGAAGAATGCACCGCTACTTTCCATCCATTCAGCAACACCAGTCATAGTGCCACTTAAGTTAAGAGTTCTAAGTAGTTCTGCAGCTCTTACTGGAACGTCATCGAATAGGTTGATTTGTACTTTAACTGTGTCACTAATCTTAGTACCAGCAGCTGATACCATACCAATCCAATAATAATATGGATGTCCAGATAGAACTTTTATATCGCTTGGAAGTAATGCTTGTGCAGATTCAACCCATTGAGTAAATTGTGAATAATTCCATTCACCCTTATTGAATAATTCAGCAGGATTTTGAATCTTATATTTTTCAAGCATACCAACATTGAAGTAAATACCTAAGTCAGCATATACTTTAGTAATGTCAGCGCCTTCACTTATACCAAAAAGCTTACCTTGAATAGTTGAACCAACTTTTTGGATTGAAGCCATTTGGCTCTTACCCCATTTAGAATAGAATGAATCAACTGGAACGATTGAGTTACCAGTAACCATACTACCTAACCATCCGATTGGAACTTGATAGAAGTCAGCTTGTGCTTGTCCTACAGCAGACATTTCATTGATCCATTT
This sequence comes from Acholeplasmatales bacterium Tener_01, assembly GCA_001604495.1. Classification (GTDB taxonomy): domain Bacteria; phylum Bacillota_I; class Bacilli_A; order ML615J-28; family CAG-698; genus Tener-01. Next base: position 5,597 of record LVBR01000006.1, read on the forward strand.
ATAACGGTTTGGTCCCCAAGATGCATCTGCAGGGAATGATTCATCGATTAGTGTGCAGTTGTATTCACTTTGAATTTCTGCCCATGCAGTTTGTTCAAATGTCTTAGAAATACTTGTATAATCTTCACCAGTAGGATCTATCTTAGTATTATGCATGAATATGATGTTGTATCCTTCGAAGTTAGGAAGAGGTATACCAGCTGTAGCATCTTTTAAAACTTTGATTTTAACACGGCTACTCTTTACTGAACTATCAACTTGTGAATAAGCGATAATGTAAGTTGTACCTTCAGTTATAGCTGTAACTTTACCAGATTGGTCGATTGTAGCTACTTCTGGTTTAGTTGATTCCCAAACTACATTTTGAACAGCTTCATTTGGATAAACAGTAGCAATTAATTGTAATGTTGAGCCTTCATAGATCTCAGTTTCAGATGAGAATACTTCAACACTTTCAGGTTTCTTAGTAACAACTTCAACAGCTTCAATTACTTCGATTTCATATGTTGCTTGAACAGTAGGATCTAAAGTAGATGTAGCAGTTACTGTTGCTTTACCTAATGCGATACCTTTAACGATACCATTGTTAACTGTTAAGATATCATTGTTGCTTGATTCCCAAGTTACATCTTTCTTAGCGCCTTCTGGTTCAGCAGTGATTGCTAAGTTAATGTTTTTACCAAGTTCAACTTGGTTCTTTCCTGTAATAGCGATTGCAGTTGGAGGGATAATAACTGGTTCAGGAGGTGTTTCTTCTTCACCTTTTACTGTTACAGTGAATTCAGCTTTAACGTTCTTATCAGCGTTTGCTGTAACTGTGATTGTAGCAGTACCTGCACTAATACCTGTTACTTTACCTTCTTTAATAGTAGCGATTGCACTGCTACTAGTTGAATATCTAACTTTTTTGTCAGTTGCGTTATCTGGTAAAACTTTTACAGTGATTGTAAATTCTTCACCAATTTCGATTTCTTCTTTTTGTCCACTAATTTCAATCTTAGTAGGTTTAACATCTTCTACAACTGGGCCTGGTCCTGGAGTTGGATCAACTGGATCGTCTCCGCCACCACATCCAATTAGTACTAATGCTAGTACCAATACTAGAATGAAAGAAATCCATTTTTTCATGCCTTTTCCTCCTCATTCTTAAAGACAATTATTCTGGGGTTTCAAAATGTAAACCCTTGCATACTTATTTTAACACGTTTTTTTTACTATTACAACAAAAAAAGCGTAAGCTTTTTACACTTACGCTAATTGATTATTAATTATCTTCGATATCGTCGTAGCTATCTTCTGGTAATTCTTCGTCTTCATCGATTTCTCTAGTTGATTCAGGTTCATCTTCATCATATAATCCAGAATTTAGTTCATCAGCAATTTCGTCAGTTTCTTCTTTTTCTTCTTCGTCTTCTTCATCATTATCTTCGTGACCAAGATTGCCTTCTCTTTCTGCTTCGCCGTATGTATTTTCATCTCTTAATTCGTTTTCTTTTACTTCATCTTCATCATCAACAAATATATCTTCAAGATGTCCACCTTCTTTATCAAGAAGATTTGATCTCTCACGATTCTTTAGATTCCATAGTTTGTGACCATTGTCGTCTTCGCCACAATAGATAAAGTATCCGCTTAGCATGAAATCGATTTGAAATTGACTTTTAGCCTCTGTTGTTGGTTCAATACCATATTCTTCGAAAATCTTCTTACAAAGCTTTTCAATTGTTTGAGGCTTTTTCTTTTTAGTCATTTCTTTTAATGCTATTTCTACTAAAGAGTCTTTCTTTTCGTTCATATCTTTCCCTCCAAGATTATTATTTATTTTACCAAATTTTACTCAATTTGTAAAGTTATTATTTATTAAAGTACATTGTTCTGTCGTTTGTTAATGGTGTGATTGAAATATAGCCATCGTCTATTGCTTTGGTATCTGATGTCTCATCTTTATCTAAATAGAAATGAGGACTACCAAGTTGATAGAATAAACCTTCTTTTTCTTCAAAATATGTATCAAAGTTTGTTAGTCCTTGATGAGTCACTCTAACACCTTTAGCAACTGGAGGAATATTGACATTCCAAAAGTTGTGTTTTTCAAACAAGTTATTATTGATTATATAGTCATAGGCATCTTTTAGATACTTAGCTCCATCAAATGACTTATAGCTTGTTGAAAAGGCAATAGCACGCCTTCCAATCATCGCACCTTCGCTTGCAGCCGCAACAGTTCCCGAATATAAAATATCTTCACCACTATTATAGCCGCGATTAAGTCCTGAGAAAACAATGTCAAAGTTGTCTTTCAAATAGTAAATAGCAAATCTAACACAATCACTAGGTGTGCTATCAATAACATAAGCATCAACACCTAAATAGGTAGTCTTTTTTACTTCAAATCCACTTCTAACATTAATTGATTGACTTTTTGCGCTTTGTTCATACTTTGGAGCAACAACACATACATCGCCTAAAGTCTTTGCAAACTCAACTAAATACTTTAATCCAATTGCATCAATTCCATCATCGTTAGCTACAAGGATTCTCATAACCACCCCTCGTTATTTGCTTTATATTCTTTAACAATACTATCAGCGTATTCAACAAGTTCTTTAATCTCTTTCTTATTATATACTGTTGCACCACATGCACGAGGATGACCACCACCACGATACTTTTGGCCAACCGCAACGCACTCAACATATCTTGAACGAACACGTACTCTTATTTGATCATCTAAATCAATAAAGATTATCCAAATAAGATTACCTTTTATTGAATCAAGGCTATTAACTAGTGCTGCAGCATCATCATATGTTAGACCATATTTTTTAATGATCTTCTTTGTTAAATGAATATAAGCAACACCATTAGGAGTTTCTTTATAATTATTTAGTACCCAACCTTCTAACTTCAAAGCACCGCTTTCCCTAATATATAAGTTAGAGAAAACAAATTCAGTATCGATTCCATATTCCATTAGCATTCCAACAAGTTCATAAACTCTTTTTGTCATGCCAGCATATCTAAATCTTCCAGTATCTGTTACCATTCCACAAAATAGTGCAGTCGCTCCATCTTTAGTCATCTTTAGTTCATCTTTAAAAGTGTCATAAAAATCAGCTATTATGCAACATGCTGCAGGGAAATCTGTACGAACGTAACAAATATCACCATATGGATCAACATTTAGATGATGATCGATTTTAATTAATTCTTTTCCTTTTAATACATTATCGTTATCGATTCTGTCTTTTACAGAAGTATCAACGGCGATAATTAAACTTTCTTTATAGATATCTTCACTAACTTCACTATCTTCAGTTCCAATAAATTTTAAATAGTCAGCTCCGCTTTTACCAATAGAATAAATCTTCTTATTAGGAAATGATGTTCTTAAAATATCTCTAAGACCAAGTGATGATCCCATACAATCGCCATCAGGGCGAATGTGACGAGCGATGATTATACTATCGTATTCTTTAATCTTATCTAAAATCGCTTTTTTTAATTCTAAATCAGCCATTATTGTTCTCCTTAACAATATTGTTTAAATCATCAAGTATTTTATAAGCAGTTTCAAAGTCTTTAACACAGCATCCACTAGCAGCTTTATGGCCACCACCGCCATATTTTTCAGCAATCGGATTGATGTTGTATTTACTTGAACGAATTTCACAGTAAACACAGCCATCTTCGGCTTCAGTGAAATTAGCCCAAACATCAATGCCTTTTATTCCGCCCATAGTATTTACCATATTTCTTGATACTGAGAATAAATCGACACCATATTCTTTCATTTCATCTTTTGTTGTGATGATGTATGCCACATTTTGTTCAGTTAGTTTAAACTTCAAAGTGAACTTAGCACGAAGGCGAACCATATCTAGCGTATCTAAATATAAGTTATTATAGATTTCATTAGTATCAAATCCATATTTTAAAAGTCTTGATGCGATATCAAATGTTCTTGAAGTTGTTGAATCGTATCTAAATCTTCCACTATCAGTTACAATACCTGTAAAAAGCATCTTGGCTCCATACACACTTAATTTAAGTCTTATTCTATCAACAATATAAGCAATTAATCCTGCACAACTTTCAAATGTTGTGTCAACAATCTCAATATTGCCAAATGATTCTTTAAAAATATGATGATCGATTTTAACAATATAACTTCCAAGTTTATATCTATCGTCACTGACAATTGATAATTCGCCACTATCAAGAATAAATATTAATGCTCCTTTATATTCTTCAGTTGGAACTTCATCCATTTCACCCATAAAGGCATACCTTTGAACCATGTCTCCAACTGCATAAACTTTCTTATTTGGGAATGTTGTTTTAATGGCATCCTTTAATCCTAATTGGCTTCCTAAAGCATCACCATCAGGACGAGAATGTCTATGAATAATTATTGTTTTACTTTCTCTAATTTTCTTTAATATTGTGTTGTACATTTTTTAGCTCCTTTTTAATAGTCTATTATACCACACTGACCTATTAATTCAAAATATTTAAACAAATTGTATAGTGTTTTTATTTTATGTGTGATAGAATAAAATTGCAATATACGTATATGAGGTTGTTTATATGGCGAGAATCTGGCATTTTATTTCACACATTTTGGGTTTTGAAAAACTCAGCACTAACGAAAAAGAATACCTCCATGAGTCCAATATTAAATCTTCTATATATATGGGATTTATTGTTGTGGCACTAGAGGTGTGGATGCTTGTTAGACAAATCAGAAAGAGAGTTTTAATTAAAGTCAAAGATGGCTATCCATTATTTGATATGATGGTTAAGTACACATCAAAGTATTGGTTGTTCTTAATCATTGGTTTAGCACTGATGATCTTTTGTATCTATTGTAAACGTGCAAAGAAATTCACTAAACCTGTATTTATTACAATGTTAACTTCTGGTATCCTATGTTTCTTATACACATTTGTATTATTCCTTGAAAACTTTACTAAAGTTAATGTTGGGGCAGGAATTGGTGAAACTCAAGCATTCATTTTAAACTTCTTGCTTGTATTCCTTTATGTTTGTACCTTTGTAATTGGTACTTCAATTGTTGTTTATTCATTATTTAAGTATTATAAAAACATTACGATTCCAATTTTAGAACACATCATCATTATTTCATTTACATTGATATGTTTAGACTTTGGTTTCTTAGTATCATACAGCGATTTTATGCAAGATAAAGAAATCATCTGTTTCTTAACGATGGTTTTGTATGTTGGATGTCTATT
>LVBR01000007.1 GCA_001604495.1 Acholeplasmatales bacterium Tener_01
TATGGTAAAAAAATGAAGGAGAATTTATTATGCCAATTGAAGCTGGAGATTTTAGAACAGGATTAACTTTAATTATTGATGGAGAACTATATCAAGTTTTAGACTTTTTACATGTTAAACCAGGAAAAGGTGCTGCTATTTTAAAGACAAAGCTTAAGAACCTAAGAACTGGAAATGTAATTGAAAGAAACTTCAATACAACAATTAAGTTTGACCAAGCTATCATTGAAAAGAAGGAACTTCAATATTCATATAGTGCTGATGGCACTTACTATTTCATGGATATGGAAACATTTGACACATATGAAATTAGTAGCGAAATCGTTGGATTTGCTAAAAACTTCTTAGTTGAAGGTCAAATGGTTAAGATCAAGTTCTTCGAATCTGAAATTTTAGGTATCGATTTACCTGATAAGATCGAACTTGAAGTAACTGAAACTACTGGAGCAGTTGCTGGTAACACTGCAACAAACGCTACAAAAGATGCAACTGTTGAAACAGGACTTTTAGTTAGAGTTCCTTTGTTTGTTAAAGAAGGAGACAAAATTATTGTTTCTACTGATGATGGTAAATATTGTGGAAGAGCTTAATAAGCTCTTTTTTATTAGGGGAATAATATGAGTAAAACAATACTTGTTACTGGAAGTGCTAAAGGAATTGGTGCTGAAGTAATTAAAGAATTTGCAAAGTTAGGTTATAACTGTGTTATTAATTATTTAACATCCTTGAATGAGGCAACACTTTTAAAAGAAGAAGTTGAAAAAATGAATGCTAAGTGCTTAGCAATCAAAGCTGATGTTTCAAGCGAAGTAGAAGTTGATGAAATGTTTAACCAAATTGAGAGTGTATTTGGTGGAGTAGATATTTTAGTTAATAATGCGGCTATTGACTTATCTAATATATTTGAAAAAAAGAGTGCTGAAGAATTTAAGAAAACATTAGATGTTAATGTTGTTGGGGCATTTATTACTTCTAAAAGAGCATATCCTTATATGAAGGAAAAGAAGTGGGGAAGAATAATTAACATTTCTTCAACAAATGGTATGAATACATATTACCCAATGTGTATTGACTACGATGCAAGTAAGGCAGCTTTAAATTCTTTGACACATAACTTGTCAATCCAATTTGCACCATATGTAAATGTCAATGCTATAGCTCCTGGTTTTATTGGAACTAGCAGTGAGCTTGAAGACTATGACAAAGAATTCTTAGAACTTGAACTTAGTAAAATTTTACTAAGGAGAGTAGGAGAAGCAAAAGATGTTGCCAATTTAGTTAAGTTTTTAGCGAGTGATGAAGCATCATATATAAACAATACCATCATTAGAATCGATGGTGGTCAGTATGGAAGCGAATAAAAAAGAGATCATTTCAAATGATCTCTATTTTTTTATGTTATTTAAGGCATTTAATATGATAAGTTTACCATATTCAAAAGTTAAGCCACCTTGCATATATAATCTATATGGAGGGGTAACTGGAGCATCGGCACTTAATTCGATTGTACTTCCTTGAGTAAAGCATCCTGCTGCCATAACTTCTTCAAATGGATAGCCAGGCATTGGAGCAGGTGTGATATAAACTTTACTATCAACTGGAGATGCAGCTTGTAAGCCTCTTGCAAATTCTACTAAGTTATCTTTATCGTTTAAGACAACTGTTTGAATAATGTCGGTCCTATAGTCTGAGTATCTTGGGCTTACTTCATTAAATCCTAATTTTTCTAGCATGTATGAAGCAAAGATAGCAGTTTTGATGGCACTTCTAACTGCAGATGGTGCCATAAAGATACCTTTAAAGAAATTGATGTTTTGGTTGAAGTTTGCTCCTTGCTCTTTAGCAATTCCTGGAGCTGTTAGTCTTTCAGCTACCATGTGGATTAAGTCGCTTCTTCCACCAACATATCCGCCACTAGATGCAATGCCACCACCTAAGTTTTTCATAAGTGACCCGACAACGATATCAGCACCAACGTGACCAGGCTCTCTTTCCTCTACTAACTCACCGTAGCAGTTATCAACAAATACGATAATATCTTTATCGATTTCTTTTATTACTTTAATGATATCTTCAATTTGCTTAATTGTTAGGGAGTTTCTACTTGAATAGCCACGAGAACGTTGAATCTCAATAAGTTTTATTTTATTGTCTCTTATTGTTTCAATAATTTTGTCTTTATCAAACTCATTATTCTTTAGGGCAATTTCTAGGTATTTAACGCCACTAGCTTTAAGTGACTGAGTTGAATCACCAATGATTCCAATCATTTCTTGCAAGGAGTCATATGGAGTTCCACTAATTGATAGCATTGTATCGCCATATTTTAAAAGGGCTGATAAGGCAAGGTAGATGGCATTTGTTCCACTCATTATTTGAGTGCGAACTAAGGCATCTTCGCATCCTAGGACAGTTGCAAAGATTTTTTCAATCTTATCACGTCCGGTGTCATAGTTACCATATCCATTGATATCCGTAAAATCAGAATATGATACATTACACTCAGTGAATGCTTCTAGTATTCTTTCAGAGTTTTTTAGGCAGATACTATCAACTTTGTCATAGATTTCTTTAAGTTCAATATTTGATTGTTTTTCTAGTTTAAGTAATTCTTCTTTAATTTTCATATTACAATAATACCATTTTTCGCCTCAAATGTCTAATGAATTATTTTGTAAATAATAAAAATTAGGTATATAATAATTACTATATTATTAGAGGTTTTATTATGAAAGAAAGAATTGTTAAAATTTGGAATAGCTTTACGCTATATGAAAAGATTTGGTTTTTTAGTGTAATTGTATTGACTATTGTTGTGGCAATAGTATTTCCATCATCTGTTGAAAACTTAGATATTAATCCAGCGCTTATAATGGGATTATACGTTGCGGATGTATTTACTAATGTTTTGTGTGAACTATTAATTAGTAAACAAAGCAAGTGGAACTTTATGGTTTCGTTGCTTGTTGAAGTGATTGAAATAGTAACTTGTATTATTATTGGTGAGCGTTTTGCCACAATGGCCACAACAATCTTTTTCTGGATTCCAATTGACATTATCAGTTTCATTAACTGGAATCGTCATTTAGACCGTGAGAGAAAAGAACTTACTGCTGTAAGAAGCCTAAAGGGCTGGCAAGAAGCGCTAATCTTACTTGGAATTGCTGCATGGACTGTTGGAGTTGGATACCTACTTACTCAAATTGATAATGAGGGGTTACTTGAAGCTAATTCTACAGAAGAGATAATTGTATGTTATTTGGATGCAATGGTTAGTGCCGTTGCGGTTTGTAACGGAATCTTTATTTTCTTAAGACTCAAGGAGCAGTGGATCGCCTGGTATGTCGATGCTGCCTTGGAGTGTGTTATTAATGTCCTTTTAGGTCAATGGGTACTACTAGTACTTAAAGCTGCATACTTTACCAATACAACATATGGTTATATTAAATGGACAAAGTACATTAAGAGTCATAAAGAAGGAGATAGTGGCACAGAGGAAGAGAATAATTCTATACAAATAAGTGATAATAGTTTATAATTAGGGTGGGAAGGTAGACTTCATGAATTATATTTATTTAGTAATTTTTATCTTAACTACTTTAATTCATCTATATGCTACATATAGTAATAACCGACCATTTAGAAATGTAACTAAAGGGTTTATAATTTTGTCACTTTTAGGATTTTACCACACAAGTGCTAGTGACCCTTCATGGTTTATCATTATTGCAATACTATTAAGTTGGATAGGCGACTTACTTCTAATCCCTAAAGGAAAGAAGTGGTTTATTGCAGGTGGAATATCATTTATGATTTCCCATGTATTCTTTATTTTGGGATACAATGAATTATTTGATATAGCTTCTGTTCCAATTTATGTTATTGTTCCTATTGGAGCATTATATGTATTCTTAGTTATTGCAATTTTCTTGAGGTTAAAACAGTATTTACCAAAAGCATTTATTATTCCAATGATGTTTTACCTAATGGTAAATGGAACAATGAACTGTTTTGCTTGGTACCGTATGGTTGCATCATTTGGAATTGATGCTATCATCACAACAATCGGTTCTGTTTTATTCTTTATCTCAGATACTGCACTATTCTTTGTTGACTTTAACAAGAATAGTATTATGAAATCACATTTCTTGGTTATGTTAACATATTCTTTAGGAGTATTTTTAATAATTTTAGGATTAATATTATAGGAGGAAAATATGAAATACTTTTTATACAATCCACTTTCAAATAACGGAATTAGACCAGATTTTACTAGCGATATGAAAGTTATCGAAGTTATTGGCTTAGATTATCAAAAATTCTTTGATGAACTAGACCCTAACGATGAAGTAGTAATGGTTGGTGGCGACGGAACTATTAACTATTTAGTAAATGCTTGTGATACTGATAAGATCACTCAAAAGATTTGGTATCGTCCAAGTGGTACTGGAAATGACTTCTTACACGATATCGATGGTAAGATGGATGAAGAAATCCTACTTAATGATTATTTGAAAAACCTTCCAACAGTTTATGTAAATGGAATGGAAAAGAAATTTATTAATGGTATCGGTTATGGAATTGATGGATATTGTTGCGAAGTAGCAGATAAGATCAAAGAAGAAACTCCAAATGCTAAAATTGATTATACTGGAATCGCTGTTAAAGGACTATTATTCCACTTTAAGCCAAAGAAGGCTAAAGTTGTGGTTGATGGCGAGGAAGAAGAATTCAAACATGTTTGGATTGGTGCTTCAATGAAAGGTAGATACTATGGTGGTGGAATGCAAATTGCACCTTCACAAGATCGTAAGGATGGCTCACTTACACTTGTTATTTATAAGACTTGGAGTAAGCTAGCAGCCTTAATCGTATTCCCTTCAATCTTTAAAGGCGAGCACATTAAACATAAGAAGATGATTAAGATCAAAAAAGGTCAAGAAATTGAAGTTTCATTTGATAAACCATGTGCTCTACAAATCGATGGTGAAACTGTACTTAATGTAACAAGTTACAAAGTTAAAGCATAATAATAAGTAGCATACTAATGCTACTTTTTTTTATTTATGGTATAATGATAAAGGTGGAGGAAATTGCCATGAAACATATCGCTAGATTATTATTAATTGTTTTGGCTTTATTCTTAATAGGATGTGGTAAAGAAAAACCAAATGTAGAGCCCGAAGAACAAGTATATATCGTGATTGATGGGAAAGCGGAAGTTGCTAAAAAAGGCGTTAAACTAAGTGACTTTTTAGTTAGTCTATATGGTGATACTTATCCTGAAAAAGAAGATTATGACTTTAAAGGATGGTATAGTGATATTGAAAAGACTAATGAAGTAGAAGATTTAGATATCAATATTAATGAAAATCACTATTTATACTCTAAATACCTTCATACTGCAATTAGACTAGAAAATGTCATTAATTACAATCATGATTATCTTGATGTTGAGCTAAGTGGTGATTTGATTATCATATCTCCTTCATACTTATATGGCTTATCTAAGTTTAATTTAGATGGTTATAAGAAGTTTGTTGTGGAATACATTTATAATGAAAAGAGTTATTTTGTAATAAATGAAGATGAAGAACGTCTTCCTTATGATGGATTCTTAGTTTTAGTTGATAAAAATAGTGATAAATATGATGAGTATTGTGATTGTTTTGAAGTGGGTAGAGAAGTATTTTTAAATAATTACAATATCGATTATGCATCATTTATTCTATTTGAAATGGAAAGAAGTGAAGCAGAAGACTTAAAAGTCACTGCAATCTCTAGTCCATATGCATCAGTTTATGATGTTTATTCTGATAAGTTTATCTATTCTAAAGGTGGAGAAACTCGTACCCCACCAGCATCTGTAACTAAGATTATTACCGCCCTAACTGCACTTAAGTACTGTCCACTTACAACAACTCACAAAGTTGGATCAGAGTTAAGCTTAACATATGAAGCATCTTCTCCATCGGTAGCAGGGTTAGTTCGTGGTCAAGTATGGACATTAAATCAACTATTATATGCTTTAATGCTTCCATCAGGTAACGATGCCGCTTATGAAATTGGAGCTTTAACAATCGACTACTTAGAACCGGATAATACTTATACAGACTGGGAAAAGCTTGGCAAGTTTGCTAATCTAATGAATGAGACTGCAAGATACGTTGGTGCTAAAAACTCTCACTTTATGATTCCTGATGGTAATACTTATAGTGGTGATAAGTTTACACTTCACTATGTATCTAGCGATGATATGTGTCGCTTTGCTCTTTTAGGTTTTAACTGTGCAGCGTTAGCCAAGGTAGTTAGAACTTATAAGATCACAATAACAATTGAAAGTGGTCAAAAGTTCACTTTCACTAACACTAATGGCTTTGTTAACCCTGATAGTGGTTACTATTACAAAGGAGCCATCGGCATGAAGACTGGTTACACTGGTCATGCTGGTAGCTGTTTGGTTGTTGGGGTATATAAAAACGGAAGATTCATTATTGTTTCATGCTTAAAAGCATCATCTAGTTCAGACAGAAATTCAACAATCAATAGATTGATTAGAGCAGTTTATGGCAATTAGGAGGAAAAATGAAAAAGTTTATTAAGGTATTGATGATTATTGCGCTTGTTATTGGTGGAATAATTGCCATTAGACTGATTGTAGCTAATGCAATAGTAATCAGTTTAAGAGCATATATTAGATCATTTGATCCTGTAGAATATGAAAATCAAATAGTACCAACTGTAGAAGAAGAGGGTTACTATACTTTAAGAAGTGATGAAGAATTAAAAATCATGGTTATGAGTGATTACCATTTTGGTGGAGGCTTCTACAGTTATAAAAGAGATAGAAAAACTATCTATGAAGTTATGACAATGATTCAAAAAGAAAAACCTGATTTAGTAATTCTAGATGGTGACCAAACATTTGCCGTACCGGGAATTATATATAATGGTGGTGGAACATTTAATAACAAGATGGTTGCAAGAGTCATAATGTATATGTTCAAACAACTTGGAGTTTATTATTCTTTAGTATTTGGCAACCACGACACTGAAGCATTTGATTTTTATAACCGTGAAAAGATGGCAAAGTTTTATACTGGAGCAGACCACTGTATCTTTGAAAGTAATTTTGATGGCTATGGTGTAACTAACCAATGTATATTACTTAAAGGTAGTGACGGTAAAATCAAAAAAGCATTGATGTTAATCGATTCTAATGCTTATGTTGATGAAAGTATCAGTGCATCAATCAATTGGCTTTATGATACAATTCACGATGAGCAAGTTGAATGGGCTAAACAAACTATTCTAGAGTTATCAGAAAAAGAAGGACACACAGTTAAATCACTATTCTTCTTCCATATTCCAATTGGTGAATTTGAAGTAGCATACCGTGAACTTGAGGGTAATAACTGGAATGATACAACTAACACTAAGTATATCGAAGGTGTTTGGGACGAAGAAGTGAGTGAAAAGATGGGTGGAAGGATTTGGTATGGAGGATGCCAATATACCGATACGCCACCTGAGGCGAACGACAAACTATTTGAAGAACTGGGACCTGATGGCATTAATTCAATGGAAGCATGCTTTGTTGGTCATGACCATGTAAATAATGCAGTTGTAGTTTATAAGGGCGTTATGTTAAGTTATGGTTATTCAATTGACAACTCTGCTTACTCTGGTATAGCTAGTTATGGACTTCAAAGAGGAGCAACTGTAATA
>LVBR01000008.1 GCA_001604495.1 Acholeplasmatales bacterium Tener_01
TTCTGTCAGTTTCATCTTTAGTTACTCCTGGAATTGACATTGCACCTAAGTGTAAAACACTCTTAATATTTTCTTTATAGAAAGAGTCTTTATCGATTGTTAGTAGTTTATCGGATAATTCTTTACCTAAGAAAACAGAAACTACTACTGGTGGAGCCTCATTTCCACCTAATCTATAATCATTGCTTGCGGTAGCAATGCTTATTCTGATTAAATCTTGATACATATCAACAGCTTTGATAACTGCTGTTAAGAATAAATAGAATCTTAGTCTTTCTTCTTTAGTTTTACCAACTGAGAATAGGTTAACACCACTATCAGTCATTAATGACCAGTTGTTGTGTTTACCAGATCCATTTACGCCATCAAATGGTTTTTCATGAAGAAGACAAACCATGTTATGTTTTTCAGCAATCTTTTGAATTATCTCCATAGTTAGTTGATTATGGTCAGTTGCAATATTACAGCTTTCATAAATTGGAGCTAGTTCATGTTGTGAAGGAGCAACTTCATTGTGCTCAGTTTTAATTGGAACTCCTAGTTTCCATAATGTTTGATTAAGTTCTTCCATAAAAGCTTGAACTCGAGGTTTTATAGTTCCAAAATAGTGGTCATCTAGTTGTTGACCTTTAGGAGAATATGAACCAAACATAGTTCTTCCACATAAAAGTAAATCTTTACGCTTCTTAAATACTTCTTTATCGATTAAGAAATACTCTTGTTCAGGTCCAACCATTGGTGTAACCTTTTTAGCATCAACATTAATTAACTTTAATAGTCTCAAAGCTTCTTTATTAATAGCATCCATTGAACGAAGTAGTGGCGTCTTTTTGTCCAAGGCCTCGCCTCCAAAAGAGCAAAAAGCTGTTGGAATGCATAAAGTTTTGCCTTTAATAAAAGCATATGAAGTTGGATCCCATGCAGTGTATCCTCTAGCCTCAAATGTAGATCTAAGTCCTCCAGATGGAAAGCTAGATGCATCTGGTTCGCCTTTAATTAGTTCCTTGCCAGAGAATTCAGCTATAACCACGCCATCACCTTTAAAACTAATGAAACCATCATGCTTTTCAGCAGTAATTCCTGTCATTGGTTGGAACCAGTGAGTGAAATGAGTGGCACCCTTGCTTGTTGCCCAGTCTTTCATAGCTTCCGCAACACTTGATGCAACATCATACTCTAGTTCTTTTCCTTCATCAATTGTCTTTACAAAGCGATCATAAATCTCAGTTGATAGCATCTCTTTCATGACTTTTCTATCAAAAACATCGGTTGCATAATACTTGTCAAATCTTTCTTCCATGCTTTTTCTCCTTAATAAAAACTTTTGAGTAAAACAAACTCATGTTATATTATAGAATGTTTGACAATTCAAAATCTAATATATATAATATTGGAGTAATCATACGTTTTATGTATGATAAATATTTGATAATAAAAGGAGAAAAATATGGATATTCGTATACTTTCATATTTTGTAACTATTGCTGAAGAATTAAATATTACTAAAGCGGCAGAAAAGCTATATATGAGTCAACCACCTCTAAGCAGTCAAATAAAAAAACTTGAAGATGAACTAGATACTACCCTTTTTATTAGAGGTAAGCGTCACTTACAACTAACAGAATCAGGGAAACTCTTATACCGTCACGCTAAAGAAATCTTAGCTTTAGTTAATAAAACTACAGAAGAAATTAGAGCTATGAACAAAGGTATGTTTGGTAAAATCTCTTTAGGGCTTGTTGAGGGATCAGCTCCTAATATTGCCGCAATGTGGATTGAAAGCTTTGTAAAAAAACATGACAATATTGAATTTAATATTGTTGATGGAAATAGTGATGAATTAATTCAAAAGCTTCGTAGTGGACTTATCGATTTAGCAGTTGTCACTTCTCCTTGTGATAACACACTACTAAATAGCTTTAAAGTTGGGCAAGAGAAAATGACAGCATTCATGAGTAATGATCATCCACTGGCATCTCTTCCAGGAAATACTATCGACTTATCATTACTAAAAAACGAACCTTTGATTATCCCTTCGCGTCTATCAATGAATACTATGATAACTAAATGGTTTAAAGAAATAAACTCAGAACCAAGGATTATTTGTAGGATGGATAACTATCTAGATGTAGCAGCCCTATCAGGAAGAAATATAGGAATAAGCTTATTCCCAAAAACTTCATACATATTGAATCAACATATGGTAGCTAAAGAGGTAGTCAATCCAGAAAGATACGTAGAATATCTATTTGTTTGGTTAAAAAACAAACCACTATCTTTATTAAATGAAGCATTTATTGATCATGTTAAACTATCAATAAAAGAAGAAAACAAAAGCGATAGCAATTAAGCTACCGTTTTTTTTGTATTTACACACTTTTTAAGAATTATCTATTTGACATCTATACAATAATCATTATACAATAAGATTATGAAAAAACGTTTTGAATATTACATTATTGATAACAAATTATTTGCTCTTGATACCAGTTCTCACTTTATTGTTTATTGGGAAAATGGTAAATGGTATGAAGAATGTAACATTAATGAGTCTGTTGTTATAGCTTCTAAATCTATTGAAGAAGACGAGGCTATGAAAATAACTAATGATGTTAGCCCTTTACGTTATGTTGAAGAATTAATAGAACAGGATATGAACAAAAACATCTATTGTCCTTAATATTTGCATTGCCCAAAATCTTTGGTGATCATATTTAGTATAATTTGAAAACAATAAAAAAAGCCTACTATAAATAAGTCAAGTAATTAGATAATAATTCTAATACTACATAGATAT
>LVBR01000009.1 GCA_001604495.1 Acholeplasmatales bacterium Tener_01
CTTTCATATTATCCTTTTTAGTATAATCACTCATTAAAAGAGCTGCTAAGTCATAATCATAATAATGACCAGTTCTAAGCTTCTTTTCTTCATAATAATATGATTGTACTCCAAACATTACGTTTGTTGAAAGGGCGACTGCATCATCATCTTCATATACTTGTAAGTAATTATAAATTGATTCACCTTCAAATACTAAATTATTATTCCAAAAGGCAAAATGTGATGAATGACCAAATATAATACCAATAATTAATAGTATTAATGATACTACCATCCTAGGTTTAAATAATTTGATACTAATAAAATAGATAAATGAAAGAGAAAGAAGGATTATTGCAAATATTAAGAATGTCCAATTTGTTCCAATTGTTGGGATAGTGATAAATGTTGGAGTAAATGTTCCAATAATTGATCCAATTGTATTGAATGCATTTAAATAACCAACAGTTTTTCCGCTCTCATCAAGTGATTGTGTACAATACTTTGCAAGGCAAGGAGTTGTTGTTCCTAATAAAAATAGTGGGAAAATAAACAAAATTAAGCAAGATACTGTAGCCGCTACAATCAAAAAGCCTTTGTGAACCGCAAAGATTAATAGGGCACTAATACCTGCAATTACATATTTACCCAAAAAAGGAATTAAAGCAATCCAAGCACCGCTAATAATTATTCTTAAATATAATTTATCAGGATTAGGGTCTTTATCGGCTTTCCTTCCACCATAAATATTACCTAATGCCATTGCAATCATAATTGAACCAATTACAATTGTCCATACTATTTGGCTTGAAGAAAAATATGGTGCAAGTAGTCTTTGAGCACCTAGCTCAATTGCCATTACACTCATTCCTGCAAAAAATTCTGTCAAATACAAAAACAACTTATTCTTTAATATTCTTCTTTCTTTCATCGTATAATACCTTTCAATATATTATATTTTAACATTTAAAGAAGTTAAAAAAAAGAGAGAATTAAATTCTCTCTTTAAGATTCACTATTTTAATTCAGCAAAGTATTTGATTGTTCTAACCATTTGGCTAGTGTATGAATTTTCATTATCATACCAAGAAACAACTTGAACTTCATATAGATCATCACTGATCTTAGCAACCATTGTTTGAGTAGCATCAAATAATGAACCAAACTTCATACCGATAACGTCGCTACTAACGATTGGATCTTCATTGTATCCATAAGATTCGTTAGCTTGTTTCTTCATATATTCATTGATTCCTTCTTTAGTTAAATCTTTAGCTTTAACTACTGCAGTAAGAATAGTAGTTGAACCAGTAACTACAGGAACACGTTGTGCAGAACCGATTAATTTACCATTTAATTCAGGAATAACAAGTCCGATTGCCTTAGCAGCACCAGTAGAGTTAGGAACGATGTTAGCAGCTCCAGCTCTTGCTCTTCTTAGATCGCCTTTACGATGAGGTCCGTCAAGGATCATTTGGTCACCAGTGTAAGCATGAATTGTTGACATGATACCAGATTGAATTGGTGCATAGTCATTTAATGCTTTAGCCATAGGTGCTAAGCAGTTTGTAGTACAGCTTGCAGCAGAGATGATTGTATCTTCAGCTTTTAATACGCCTTCGTTAACGCCAAATACAACTGTAGGAAGATCGTTTCCTGCAGGAGCAGAAATAACAACTTTCTTAGCACCAGCATTGATATGAGCTTGTGCTTTGTCTTTCTTTGTATAGAATCCAGTACATTCTAATACAACGTCAACGTCTAATTTACCCCAAGGTAAATTTTCAGCTTTTGGTTCAGCATAAATAGTAATTTCTTTTCCATCAACTGTGATTGAACCATTTGTAACGATTGTCTTACCATCTTCAGCAAGAACAGGTTCCTTAGAAGAAACTGTATGTAATCCTTCACCGATGTAACCAGCATAACCACCTTGAGCAGTGTCATACTTTAGTAAGTTAGCTAACATTCCAGGAGAAGTTAAATCATTGATAGCAACGATTTCGTATCCCTTGGCACCAAACATTTGTCTGAAAGCTAAACGTCCAATACGTCCAAATCCATTAATTGCAACTTTAACAGCCATTTTTAAATACCTCCATATGGTCTATTTTTTACCGCTATTATTTTATCACTAATTGTGATTTTTTTCAATATCTTTTTTTATTATTGATTATTAACAAGTTTAATAATTGCCTTATTATAACTTTCAAATCCAAGTCCGCTTATTGTATCAATGCAAACATCACTAATAACCGATACTTTTCTAAAGTCTTCACGGTTATTAATATCTGATAGATGCACCTCAACAGTTTTAATATTACATGCTTTAATCGCATCCCTAATTGCATAAGAATAGTGAGTATATGCACCTGGATTGATTACGATACCATCAACTCTTTTAAAGTATGCTCTTTGAATAGCATCGATAATCTTACCTTCACTGTTTGATTGATATATCTTTATTTTGATTTTATTATCTTTAGCGATTCCTTTTATATAATCACATAAATCTTTATATGATTTATCGCCATAGACTTCTTTTTCTCTAATGCCAAGCATATTAATACTTGGTCCATTAATTACAAGTAGTTTCATATCTTTCACCTAGTATGCTATTATATACCAATTTCATATAAATGTAAAATTAAATGCTTTTCTTTCGAAAAGCATTTTTTACTAATTTCTTCTAGCAAAGATTATTCCAGCAAGTCTTAATACTTCAATATATAACCATATTAATGTATAAGCAAGACCAAATGCTGTATACCATTCATATTCTTTAGGTGCGCCACCTTCAACAATTAGTCTAATATTATCTAAATCAAGTAGTAGATATAAAGTAGCTAAGAATGTTGAAAGAAGGCAAACAAATAAAGTGATTGGTGTTGAGAATGCTGTCCCAGTTAATGTTAGTAATAAGAAGATTAATAGATAACTAATTACAAAGCCAATACCAAATGTAATTACAAATCTTCTAAACTTATTAGTAACTTTAACGATGTTAGTAACATACAAGCACACAACAATTCCAAAAATCATAAATGTTGAAAGAAGGGCAGCCGGCACAATGCCTTGTGATACCTCCGCATAGATCATGGAAATAAAACCAACCATGATTCCTTCACCAACACAATATATAAACCCACAAACTTTTGAAGCTCTTGGAAATATTAATGCAATCAAACCAAAAATAAATGTTGTGAAGGCTGATGCAATAATAAGTGATAAATATATTGCTTCTGATACATATCTACCAAGTAGTATTCCACCGACTGCAGCGGTGATTGTTGCCATCATAAAAAAGATTGTTTTTTTCGCAACGCCTTTATATGTGGCTACTTCATAGTCGACATTATCAAATTCCATATTTCTAAGTTTACGGAAAACTAAATTAGAACTTCTCATAGTACTAACCTCCAATATTTCTTTATTATATTATATAAAAATATCCCTAAGTTCGCAAGTTACATTCTAACGATAAATGTCATAATAATAAAATGGGCAGTATTAAACTACCCATAATTATTATTTATTCATATTGGCAAATAAACCAATTTGATCATCGTTTGGAAGATCTTTAAATACTCCCATACGAATGAACTTTTCAAGTAAAGTATTATTTAATCTACTTCTTCTTGAAACATCTTTAATTGATGTGAATGGATATTCATTTCTTGCATCAACTATTGATTTAGCAATTGATGGTCCAAGTGAATCCATAGCACCAAATGGAATAATTAGGCTATTACCATCGATAACGAAGTCTTTCCAGTCGCTCTTTTCAATATCGATTTGTTTGAATGTGAAGCCACGTGAACACATTTCTAAGCTTAAAAGCAGTGTTGAATAGATATCACTTTCTTTATTTGTCATCTTCTTTAAGCTTTGAAGTTCAATCAAACGGCTCTTAATAGCTTCATATCCACCTACCATTGTTTCAATTTCATAGGCTTTAGCACGTTCTGAGAAGAATCCTGCGTAGTAGTAGATTGGTCTATATAACTTAAACCAACCAATTCTAAGTGCCATAATAACATAGGCTGTGGCATGGGCTTTAGGGAACATGTATTGAATTGAGTTACATGCCTCAATATACCACTTAGGAACATCATGATCTAGCATTAAGCGCTCTTGGTCAGGTTTAACACCTTTACCTTTTCTAACACCTTCCATAATAGTGAAGGCATCTAGTGCTGGTAAGTCCATACTAATTAAATATGCCATAATGTCGTCACGACATCCAATTAAGTCATTAAAATCAAGGTTATTTACACCAGGCTTTAATCCTAAGAATAAATCACGCATATTTCCTGCCCAAATACCAGTACCATGTGAAAGACCACTTATCTTAATCAAATCACTGACTCTTGTTGGGTGGATTTCTTTTAACATATCTTTAGTTAAACCAGTACCAAATTCAGGAAGACCTGTTGTGGCGATTTCTTCTAAAATATCTTCTTTCTTAACACCTAATACATCAACACCAGAGAACATCTTTAATACATTCTTATCATCAAGTGGAATATCTTCAACCTTGGAGAACGGGAATTCTTCTGGATATCTTTCAACATAATTCATCAAATGCCTAATCATTGTTGGGTCATCATGACCTAAAATATCAAGCTTAAGCAAGTTGTTTTCAAAATTATGATATGTTTGATGTGTTGTCATCCAATCATTTTCAATATTATCAGCAGGATATTGAACTGGAGTAATCTCATTTACATCAAGTCCCTTAGGTAATACTACAATTCCACCTGGGTGTTGACCAGTAGTTCTTTTAACGTTTAGTAGTTTTTGACCTTCACGGTCTAATTCGCAACTTCTAACGTTTTGTTTTAGACGTTCATAGTGTCCTTTAACATATCCATAAGCAGTGTTTTCCGCGATTCCACTAATTGTTCCTGCTCTAAATGAATATTCTTTACCAAAAATATCACGGCAGTAGTTGTGAGCACGTTCTTGATACTCACCACTAAAGTTAAGGTCAATATCTGGAGTCTTATTACCACTAAATCCTAAGAATGTTTCAAATGGAATGTCACATCCATCGCTTAACATCTCCTCACCACACACAGGACACTTAGCCTTTGGCATGTCAAAGCCTGTTCCATACTTTTGTAATATATCTTCAAACTTAAGTTCATCTTCAGTTTGACCATATTTTCTCTTTTCTTCTGGAGATAATTTGAATGCGGTGAAGTGACAATGAGGACAAACGTAGTGTGGAGGAAGTGAGTTAACTTCGGTAATTCCCATGAAGTTAGCGACTAAGCTACTTCCAACTGATCCTCTACTACCAACAACATAACCGGCATCTTTAGAATGCTTAACAAGCATATATGCGATGAAATAGATTGTGGCATAGTCATTCTTAATGATACTATTTAATTCTTTATCTAGACGATCTTGAACAAGTCTCGGTATGTTTTCACCATATTTACTATGAGCTGTAGCATATGTAAGGCGAAGTAGTTCATCTTTAGCACTTGGAATTCCTTCCATTGCCATAAAGTCATCACCAGGAGCGAACAACTTATCAGGGAATAGTGGGAATTCTTCAATCATATCATTAATTTTATTAGTGTTAGTAATAACAATTTCATATGATTTATCATAACCTAAGAACTCAAAATCACCTAACATCTCAGATGTTGATCTAAAGTGTGTTGATGGAATGTCTTTAAGTTCACTAAAGTCATGCATACCACCACCAACCATTGGTACTTCAAATAACATTTGACGGTACTTCTTGTCTTCTGGGTCTAGGTGATGAACATCCCCTGTTGCCACAACGATCTTACCAAGTTCGTCAGCAGCTTTAATAATCTTTTTAATAATTGCTTGAATATGTTCTTTAGTGATTTCGCCACCACTTGATTCAATTAGATGTGAATATGCATCAGGTGACTGAACTTCAATGAAATCATAGAACTTCATTGATTCGATTAAATCGCTATATGATTTATTCATAGCATTAGTAAATACTACACCATTATAACAACAAGAACCAATTAAAATTCCTTCTTTATGGCTTTCTAGGAACTTCTTTAAAACACGTGGTTCTTTACTAAAGTTAACTGTATAAGACTCAGTAACTATTCTATTGATATTTACTAAGCCTTCTCTAGTTTTAGCAAGTAGTGTTACATGTGTAGGATAAGCATATTTATATGCTTCACTATCAACAATAACGTTGTTAATTTCATTGTAATTGTTGATATGTTTTTCTCTTAAATCGCTTAACATCTTTAAGAAGACATAAGCAGTAGTCTTAGCATCGCTAATAGCACGGTGATGTTGTTCAAGTTCAACATCAAAATACTTACTAACAGCCTTCAAGTTAAATCTCTTTAATTTGTCACCATAACAAACTCTCGCAAGTTGTAATGTATCGATTGTTGGGAAGGAAACATCAGTAATTCCTTGATCACTTAAATTACGATACAAATGCGAATTATCGAATGTAGCATTATGGGCAACTAAAATTGATCCTTCAATGAATTTATAGAAATCCATTATAGCTGTTTCAATAAATGGAGCATTTCTTACATCATCATCAGTGATAGATGTTAGGTTTGTTGTGAACTCACTAATCTTTCTTCTTGGATTAACAAATGTTGTGAATTCATCAATAATATTACCTTGATAAATCTTACAAGCCGCAATTTCAATAATTTCATTATAGTTACTTGAAATACCAGTTGTTTCAAGGTCATATACAACAAATGTAGCTTCATCTAAATCGATATCTTCATCAGTTAATGCAATCTTAAAGCCATCTTCATCTACCAGTGCTCCTTCCATACCAAAGATTGGCTTAATACCAGCCTTTTTACATTCTTTGGCAAGTTCAGGAAGACCTTGAACATTATATTTATCAGTTACAGCTAAGGCTTTATGACCATATTCTTTAGCTCTAGCTACATATTCATCAACTGCTAAAATTGAGTCTTGAGCACTCATCTTTGTATGAGCATGTAATTCAACACGTTTTTCTTCGATTGTATCTAAGTGTTGAGGCTTCTTAACATCACCAACGCCACCAATTTCTTTAACCATTAATACCATATCACGAGAGTATTGGTCATATTTTAAGTAGCCATAGCAACGAATTCTTTTACCGCTCATGCAGTTTTTATTATAGAATTCTTCTTGTTGCTTTGCTTGAGCACTATTTAAGAATGTCTTTACAACAATTGAGCTTTCACCATCAAATACAGTTGCTTCATAAATCTTTGAACCAGTACTTAATTCCCTAATTTCAGCTTTAATTACATCACCTTCAATTAAGAAATTGTTCTTAGAGTTCTTTTGAACATATTCAACAAGCTCATATTCAGCAGATGGAACATCTTTAATTGGCATAGCAACGCCAGAAAGTGGTGCAGCTTGACGTTTCATCTTAGTAACTTTTTGTTTTTCAGGAGTACTAACTGCTGATTTAGCATTATCGTAAAGCATTTGTTCACGATTGATTTGTACCTCAGCAATCTTGTGTGATGTTTCAATCTCATCTTCTAGTGGCACAATGAAATTATTGATTTCACTAATTACATCAACAATTTCAAGACCAAATTTCTTAAAACAATCTTTAACAGTTGGTAAAAGGGCATCAACAACACTCTTATCAAAGTCATTAGCAACCATTAGTTTTACAGTATTATCGTTGTATGTTGTTTCAAAATTACCAAGTGAACGATATCTAACTTGCTTGTTACTAAGTTCATTGACGAAGTATTTATAAAAGATTTCAAGAGTATGTTGAGGAATTTCAGTAACCGCAAAGTGATAATCAACTAAAACTTTGCTTGCATACTTCATCTCAACAAGCTTTTCTTTCAAACTCTTCATTAAATCATATAAAGTATCAGGAGCCACAAACTCAGTAAAAGTGATTTTAATACGCATAGTACAATCACTTCTATCGAAAACTACTTCAGATACTTCACCAGAAAGAATACCTTCTAGTAATGGGAAATCAATTTTCTTTAATACATTTTGAAAAACTTTTCTCTTATCCTCCACAGTTCTCATCTCCTTTAAGCTTTATATTTAAGAGTGT
>LVBR01000010.1 GCA_001604495.1 Acholeplasmatales bacterium Tener_01
TCATTAATTTTTATCCTCTAATTTTATAACTAAATTGAAATTTGAAAAATTATCAATTTTTGTGATTTATGAAAAACGATTCTAGGGGAAATTTCGGGCTCAGTGATTTTCACCCGCAAACATTGTTTTATTTCGCTTAAATTCGCCAAAATTTTGCCTTATAATCGATTTTTACAGATTTCGCGTAATTTTGTTTGTGTTAGATTTCTAATCAATTTGAGGAGAAAATGCGATTTTAGCGTTTTTTTGGTAAAGATAAGATTTTCCCCTCTTTCCGATAGCCTCTAAAACGCCTAAATATTTTAAAATTGATAGAGTTAAAGATGCGATTCTTTTAGTTATTTTTTTCGCTTTTGCTAGGTCATTTGAAGTGAAATTTTCTTCCATTTTATTAACAAAAATCAAATAATCGCTCAAATTATTGATATTTACTAAATCAACAACGCTATTTGGGTAGGCTTCAACCTTAAAAAAGCCTTTTCTACTCATAGAAGTTTCGTTTCTTTCCTCTAAAACATCCAAAAATAGGAGTTTTATTCTTAGATTTTTGTTATTTAAGAAAGGTTTAATCTTATACAACTCCCAAACAGCATCATAAATGCTACCTTTTTTAGGGCTTTTTCTAATTACAGAGGTATTATTTAATTTATTTACCTTTAAATATTTGGTTTTAGCAATCGGATAGACGATAGTAACAAGGTAATCTTTAAGATAAAAGTCTAATTTATCTCTTAATTTATCAAATCCTTGGGTTTGGATTTCTATAATTTCACCATCTTTACAAATATCAGCAACATATGGCCCAATACTAACCTCATGATAGTTAGGATTTTCTTCTAAATAGTACTTTATATAGTGGTGTAAGCTCTTCTCTTGAAGCTCTCCGATAATTCTACTACCCATTTTTGATACCTCTTATTTATTATAACAAAATAAACCCCTAATATAAATAATAATATCAAGAAAAAATGACTCAGTTTAACTGAGTCATATAGTTATTATACAAGTCCTTCAGCAAGCATTGCTTCGTAAACTTTTTTAAAGCCCGCAATGTTAGCTCCTTTAGCAATATTTGTAGGTTCATTGTAAAGAGTTGCGGCATCGTAACACTTATGGAAGATATCTTTCATAATCTTTTGAAGTTTTTCATCAACTTCTTCGAATGTCCAACTTAAATGCATTGCATCTTGGCTCATTTCTAAGCAACTTACAGCAACACCGCCACCATTTGCAGCTTTTCCAGGAGCAAATAGTACGCCTTCTTTATGTAAATAGTGAATAGCTTCAACATCTGTAGGCATATTAGCGCCTTCACAAACCATGAAGCAGCCATTCTTCTTTAAGTTCATAGCATCATTAACATTGATTTCTTTTTGAGTTGCACAAGGGAAGGCAATATCACATGGAACATTCCAAATATCGTGGTTATTTTCACCATGAGCTACATTTGGATATTTTTCAATGTAAGCTTTGTATGTTTCGCCTTTAGCTTTAGCATTCTTTAAGGCAAATTCAACATCGATTCCTTTAGGATCGTAGTACCAACCGTTTCTATCACTCATAGCAACAACTGTTGCACCTAAAGTATTTGCTTTTTCTAGAGCGAATGAAGCAACTTTACCGCTACCAGAGATGATTATCTTCTTACCTTTTAGTGAATCGTTACGTAAAACCTTTAACATTTCACTTGCGAAATACATTACACCGTAACCTGTAGCTTCAGGACGAGCATATGATCCACCATATTCAACACCTTTTCCAGTAATAACACCACTAAAGTCGTTCTTTAGTTTCTTGTAAAAGCCGAATAAGTAACCAACTTCACGGCCACCAACACCGATATCACCAGCAGGAACATCTAGATTAGGTCCAATGTGACGATATAATTCTGCCATAAATGATTGACAGAAACGCATAACTTCGCCATCGCTCTTACCGATTGGGTCAAAGTCACTTCCACCTTTACCACCACCGATAGGAAGTCCTGTTAAAGAGTTCTTAACGATTTGTTCAAATGCTAAGAACTTCAAAATTGATAAATTAACGCTCTTATCAAATCTTAGTCCACCTTTGTAAGGTCCTATTGCACTGTTAAATTGTACTCTGTAACCAGTATTAACTCTAATTTTACCATTATCATCTACCCAACATACTCTAAATGAGATAACTCTTTCAGGAACAACAAATCTCTCTAAAATAGCATTTGCTTCAATTCTTGGGTCTTTTTCAACAACTTCTTCCATTGAGTCTAAAAATTCAACAACTGCATTAATAAATTCTGGTTGATTAGGATTACTTCTTTTGACGTCTTCTAAAATTTTGTTAAGATACTCACTATTGTACATTTAATTCATCTCCATAATTATTCAATAATATACTCTTTAATCTTTTTTGCTAAGCCTTTAACTTGTTCAAGAGTCAAACCACATATTGCTACTCTTACCAAATCACAAACAGGTAGAACGTAGATATGTTCGTCTTTCAATTTTTCAAATACTTCTTTATTATTCTTACATGGAATACTAATAAAGAATCCGTTATCGTATTTTAAAGTCTTTAGGTTGCAACTCTTAGCTTCACTTAAAAACAACTTGCTTCTTTCACTTAAAGCATTTTGAATTTTTTCTAATGCTTTTTTGTGTTTAGCTTTCGTTTCTAAATCTAGTTCTACTTTTTCAATTAGTGTAATCATTGCGTGATTACAATTACTCCAAGTAGTTCTAGCATGGAAACAAGCAACCTTATAGAAGAATTCATCCTTCATAACTAGCGCTCCAAGTCTTTGACCATAGATTTGGTAAGACTTTGAGTAGCTAACGCAATAAAGAATTTCAACATTATCTTCTAAGTGCAACTTTAAAAAACTTCTATCTTTATGTCGAGCTTCGTTCGATATATCTAAATAAGCACAGTCAAGTATCATTGTACAAGGAACTTTTTGCTTATTTAAATAACCAACTAAATCCTCTAGTTCTTCTTGTCTTAAAGAATAACCTGTAGGATTGTGACAAGGATCATTTAGTATAAATACTAGTTTTCCTTCTTCACTGATGATTTTATTACCAACTTCAATAAAACCATCTAGATTGAATTTATCATCTTTAAGTAAGGTGTATGTGGCGACATTTAGACCATTTTCTTTAGCAATACCAAAATATGGTCCCCAACAAGGATAAGGAATAAGCAGTGTCTCACCTTTTTCTAAGGTTAAACCTACGCTTGTTGTGATGGCACCAGTTCCCCCAGGGGTACTAATCACATAGTGATCACTTAACCCAAGATAGGAATTTGTGGCTTGGCGAAATTTTTCACCGCCATCTACGCTACTATATGCATACTTATCTTTTGTTGATAGTCCGCCTTCGATTTCTTTTACAAAATCAAATACCTCGAAAGGCTGAAACGACCCTACGGTTGCATTAATACCCATAGGATCACTCGATGCCACTTTACCTATACCTAAAGCATCATCTTTTAAAATATTATCTAATTTTGATTTAATAATGAATGCCATTTCTTCCACCTACAATATATTATAATACCTTTTAATTAAAAAGCAAGTAAACATAACATAAACTATCAACATAAATAATTATTATATATAAAAACAAAAAAGGAGTTTGTAACAAAACTCCTTTTTATTTATCTGCTTTATATGTTTCAACAAGTTCACTAACAAGTTTTTTCATTTCGCTTATTTCGTTGTAAGCTGCTTTGTATAAAATATCTAAGTTTTCAAATAGTTTGTCTTCATCAAATTTAATAGGTTTAGCAACACTAATTAAACCATTAGCTGTTTTTTCTAATCCTTCTTCACTCATTAGACGTTCTTCATAAAGTTTCTCACCAGGTCTAAGTCCAGTAATCTTTATTTCCATATCGACGCCTGGAGTATATCCTGACAACTTAATTAGGTTGACAGCTAAATCGTAGATTCTAACAGGCTCGCCCATATCTAAAACATAGATTTCGCCGCTTTTAGCATAAGCACCTGCTTGTAATACTAAACTTACTGCTTCAGGTATAGTCATAAAATATCTAATGATATCTTTGTGAGTTACTGTTACTGGTCCACCTTCAGCCATTTGCTTTTTAAATAGTGGAATTACTGAGCCATTACTTCCTAAGACATTTCCAAATCTAACCGCTACAAACTTACAAGTCTTGCTCTTTTTACCGATTGCTTGAATAATCATTTCGCAAATTCTCTTACTTGCGCCCATGATGTTTGTTGGGTTGACGGCTTTGTCTGTAGATATTTGAACAAATCTTGATGCGTTGTATTTATCAGCACATTTTGCCACATTCAATGTACCAAATACATTGTTTTTAATAGCTTCATTAGGTGAAGTTTCCATTAGTGGTACATGCTTATGGGCAGCAGCATTAAAGACAATATCAGGCTTATATGTCTTAAATACATCTTCAAGTTTTCCATTGTCACGAACTGAGGCAATCAAAGCAACCAAATTCAAATTAGGAAGTTTTCTCTTAAGTTCTTGTTCGATATCATAGGCATTATTTTCATATATATCTAAGATAATTAGTTGTTTAGGATTGTGATGAGCAATTTGGCGACAAAGTTCAGATCCAATTGATCCACCACCACCTGTTACTAAGACAACTTTTCCTTCGATATATCCCATAATTTCATCTAAATTTACTTTGATTTGTTCACGTCCAAGTAAATCTTTGATTTCAACTTCACGAAGTTTACTTACTGATACTGTACCATTAGCTAGTTCATAAATACCTGGAAGACTACTCACTTTACATTTTGTATCTTTACAAATATCAAGTAGTTCTTTTTTCTCTTTTGCACTAATTGATGGTAGTGCTAAGATGATTTCTTTGATACCATATTTTTCAACAGCACTTAGTATTTGGGTTCTATCTCCAACAATTGGAACACCAAAAATAGTTGTACGATGTTTTGCTTTATCATCATCGATAATACAAACAGGGTTTTTGTTAGTCTTATCGCTATAAATCAATTCTTTAACAATCATGCTACCGGCATCACCACCACCAATAATCATTACAGGGTAAGATGTGCCAAGGCTTTGAATACCACCACGCTTAAGAAGCTTAAACATTCTTGTAGAAAAGCGTGTGAAACCACTTAAAACAAATATTAATAAGACATTAACAGTGGCAAAACTGATTGTAATAAACTCTCTACCAGTTATTAAAGCAACTAAGCAGTTAACAACACCAATAATTACAGATCCAGCTGCAATCTTAATAAGTTCAGTAACACTAGCATAGCGCCATAAACTTGAATATAGTTTTAATATTAAATATACTACAATTACTTCAACAATCTCCGCTGCCGTAAATATAATCATTATATTTATATTTTCTTTGATATCAAAGCCTGTAAGTAGGGCTGACATAAATGAAGCAATAACTACCATTACAATATCAGCTAATATATATAACTTACGATATTTTCTTGTATCTGTCATTTTTATCCTCTTTTTACCGCTATATAATTTTATCACATTCCTTTTTTTTTATCAACAATATACAAATTATGCTTTTTTTGTTATAATCTATTAATAAGGAGTAAATTAATGATTATAAAAGACAAACAATTTGATGAAGAAAGGGCACTTTACGGATCTAACAATGTATTAGTCGCTAATTGCTCATTTACGGGGCCAAAAGATGGAGAGTCTGCTTTAAAAGAATCTCAAAACGTTCGTGTTGACAATTCTTATTTTAACTTAAGATATCCATTTTGGCATGATACAAACCTATCAATAAACGCATCAGAATTAACCGAAAATTGCCGAGCAGCTTTATGGTACTCAAGTGGTATTAAGATAATTGATTCTATTTTAAATGGTGTAAAAGCTATTAGAGAATGTAAAAATATCGAACTAATAAATGTCAACGCTAATTCTAAAGAATTCTTCTGGAAAAGCACAGCCTTCCAAATCAAGGATTCTAAGGTAGAAAGTGAATATCCTTTCTTTGAAGTTAGTGATGGGGTTATTGAAAACTTAGATTTAACTGGGAAATACTCATTCCAATATTCAAAAAACATCTTAATAACTAATTCTAACTTCCAAACTAAAGATGCTTTTTGGCACACTGATAATATCACAGTTAAAAATACCATTATTAAAGGTGAATACCTTGGTTGGTATTCTAATAACTTAACGCTTGATCACTGCACAATAATTGGAACACAACCTCTTTGTTATTGTACTAATTTAGTCTTAATTGATTGTAAGATGATTGATTGCGATTTATCATTTGAATATAGCGATGTTAGAGCAACTATTTTAGGTGATATTGATAGCGTTAAAAATCCACATAAAGGCTATATTAAAGCCGATAATATTAAAGAAATAATTATAGACGAAAATAAAAAGAGCGATTCAAATTGCGAAATCACTCATAATAAATAGAATATGTCCCCAAAAGGGGACATATTTTTATTATCCAACACTATAAATAGTAGTGAATTGTTGTACATAAGTATTTTCCATAGAGTCAACGAATGATTGATAATCAACGCCTCTAATAACTACTGTGTAAATACCGCTACCAGTACCGGCTAGTGTACAGCCTGATACTGAATCAAAGAAATCGTGAACAGCATCGTAGAATACATTAGAGTTATTCCAATACATTGCAGCTTCTACTGATTCTGGGTCATCAATCTTATTTTCAATTCCAGTTCTCTTGATTGTTTCTGGATCGTATGCAGGGTCTTCACTGTAGTATCTTGCAGTTCTTAGATACAAGTCAGTCATTGCCATGTAAACATCTTCGTAAGTTACGCCAGCTGGGTGAACAGCATCACGACCTGATGCAAACATTAATAGAGATGTACCATATTCAGCAACTCTTTGTTTATCTTTTTCCATATCATCTGGACGAGGGTAAGGAACATATCCGTAACGAGTATCTTCACCCCACAAATCAGTGAACCATCTGTTGTCGGCTTTAACGAACCACCAAACACCAGAAACCATTACTGATTTACCTTCAATGAATAAACCACTTGATTCACTCCAGTTGTTTTCACTTGAAAGAGCACCAGATGCATATAATAATTGTAATGTTTCAGCAGCTTTTACTTCACGAGGGTTATTTAATGTTACTGTAACGCTTGTTGGGTCAGCAATCTTAATACCAGCAGCATTAACCATACCTAACCAGTAGTAATAAATGCTTCCTGATAATGCGAATTCACCACTTCCAAGTAATGCTTGAACTTTCAAGCACCAATCAACGAATGCAGAGTAAGTCCAGTTACCTTCGTTGAAGATCTTTGCAGGTGATTCAACTTTTAGTTTTTCAACCCATGCTAGGTTGTAATATAATCCATAGTTAGCATAGTTAGCTGATTCATCTGGTCCAGTTGATAATGCAAATAATCCACCTTTATATGTAGCAGATTGTTTTTGTGATAAGCTCATTTGGTTCTTACCATATTTAGCATAATAACTCATAGCATCATGAGCACTATTAGCACCAGCGATCTTATTTAACCAAGCACTACTAATTACATAGAAGTCAGCTTTAGCATCGCCAATTTCAGCTTGTGAGTTGATCCATTGATAACGAGATGCACCCCAAGGAGCTTCATCTGGATATGGTTCTACACTGATTGTACAGTTATATGTAGATTCAATTTCTCTCCAAGCTTGTTGTTTGAACATCTTATCGCTTCCATGATAGCCTTCTAGGAACGGATCTAAGTCAGCTAATGCACTGTCAGCATTCATCATAACAATCTTGTATCCTTGTAAGTTAGGATAAGATGTTGGAGCAGTAGATGGAGTAACTTTAACTTTAACACGGCTACTCTTAACTGTTCCGTCTTTAGAATAAGCAATAATGTATGTAGTTCCTTCACTAACAGCTGTAATTCTACCATTAGCATCGATTGTAGCTACTTCAGGTTTAGTTGATTCCCAAGTTACGTTTTGGTCAGCACCTTGAGGTTCAACAGTTGCTCTTGCAGTAAGTTTGTAACCAACTTCTACTTCTTCAGCACTTACTTCAACTGTAACAGCAGTTGGATTAACTACTTCGATAACTTCTTCTTCAGCTTTAACAACTGTGATATCAAATGTAGCTTTGATATTGTTATCTACAGTTGATATAGCAGTAATTGTTGCAGTACCTTCACTAACACCAACTACACTTCCTCTAGTTACTTTAGCAACTGCTTCGTTACTAGATGTCCACTCAACGCCTTTTGTAGCATCTTCTGGAGTATAGATAACTGATAAAGTTACAACTTTACCAACTTGAACTTCGTTCTTACCATCAATTGCGATAGCAGTAGGTACGATAGTTACAGGTTCATCAGGTTCAACTTCACCGCCACCTTTAACAGTTACAGTAAATTCAGCTTTAACACTCTTGTCAGCATTTGATGTAACTGTGATTGTAGCAGTACCAGCACTGATACCTGTTACCTTACCATCTTTAATAGTAGCGATTGCACTGCTACTAGTTGAATATCTAACTGTTTTGTCAGTTGCGTTATCTGGTAAAACTTTTACAGTAATTGTAAATTCTTCACCAATTTCAATTTCGGCTTTTTGTCCAGTAATTTCAATTCCAGTAGGCTTTACATCAGTGATAACTGGATCTTGTTCCTTATTAGGATCTTGTTCAGGTTCTTTGTCACCACATCCAATTAATACTAATGCAAGTACTAATACTAGAATGAAAGAAAACCATTTTTTCATGTCTTTTCCTCCTCATTCTTAAAGACAATTTATCATAGTTATATATCTATGAAAACTTTTACATATATATTATAACATAACAATATCC
>LVBR01000011.1 GCA_001604495.1 Acholeplasmatales bacterium Tener_01
GTAGCACTACTTAGTATCATGGAATATCAATATTCAGGATTCATAGTAAAACAAGTTAAAGTTACTGATCTTAAGTTGCTTGCTGAAATAGCTTATGTTGTAGCTCCAATCGCATTAGTTACTGTATCAAACTGGAGTATCACTACTTTGTTTGATGGTAAAGGAAAGATGAAAGAAATCTTTATGATGATTTGTTATTCACTTTTCCCTCTAGCTTGGGCTAAATTTGTAGGTTTATTTGTTAGTAATGTTGTTAGCCAACAAGAACAAGCAATCTATTCATTAATTCAAGCATTAGGTATCTTCTTTATGTGTTATATGGCATTCTTTGGATTCATTTCAATTCATGAATATGGTCTACTTAAATGCGTATTATCACTAATTGGAACTGCTGTTGCTTTGCTTGTTATCTGTTTCATTGGTATTTTGTGCTTTGACTTAGTCCAAAAAATGTACGGGTTTGTCTATACGATTTATCGAGAGATAACCTTGAGGTACTTCTAGGAGGGCACAATGAAAATATTAAGATTTAGATACTTTCTAATTGCTGTACTAGTTATTGCAATCTGCGTAATCTTAGGTCTTTACTTCCTAGGTGGACTAAAAGCAAGAGCAGATATGATTTATCAAAATGAGAAATTTGATGAGAGTGAATTCACTTCATACAGCGATATGACTGATAGCGAACTAGATAGTTCAATTGAAGTTTATAACAATGGAACATATACTATGTTCTTTGATGAAAAAACTACAATTGTTAAAGTAGTTTTAAACTCTAGCTGTAAAGCTCCAGATCGTCCAAGCCTTGCACAATGTAAAGTTGTTTATGAAACAGCTGACTCAACAAGTGATGTTGCGACAGAAAAATCAAATTTCTTGTTAAGATATTATTTGGAAAATGGAACAATTAACTCAACTGACCTTTCAAGCTGGTCTAATAGTGTTCAATATGAAAACAGAATCACAGGACTTACTGAAAGACATTATGCAGTTAGTTATTTAGAAGATGGAATTGACATTTTATATGAAATTGGTAACTTCACTAACGTAAGTAGTTACTTCCCTAGTGAATTTGACCGTGCTACATACGATAGTTTATTTAGAGGAAACTTAGTATTCTATAACCCTACTGATACTGAACTATTGAAACAAGAAGATCTAGATATCGTATTTAGATATTCTGGAAAAGGTGCTACATACAATGCTGAATGTGCTGCCTACCTTGCTGAACAAGGCTACAGTGTTACTGAAGCATTAGACACTGAAGGAAATAGTTATGGATATTGGAACTTAGATGGTTTAGTAGATGCTGAAGGTAGAATCAAACTTAAACTTGGTGTTGATTACAACACTAACGCTCTTGAGGGTGAAGAAGGATA
The DNA here is from genome assembly GCA_001604495.1 of Acholeplasmatales bacterium Tener_01. Taxonomy (GTDB): domain Bacteria; phylum Bacillota_I; class Bacilli_A; order ML615J-28; family CAG-698; genus Tener-01. The sequence continues at coordinate 1,380 of LVBR01000011.1, forward strand.
CTCTCCATGTACATCTAACCCATTCACAAACTACACAATCATAAATTATATTTATGGTAATACTGTTTATGAATTGAAGTCATTTGAAGATGGAAAGAGTGCTCCTGAAGATAGATTAAATATCTATCCTACACAATATGTAGCAAATAGTTCTCAAGTATTCAGATTTAGAGCAAGTAAAGCTAGTATCATTATTTCTAACTTACTAAAATACATGTATACAATCAATGAATACGATTCAAATGGAAATCAAACTAAAGAGAACTATTACACAATTTACGATTCAGCAAAGCGTATCTATCGTGATGTTTATTACGATTATGGTGGCGATGGTGAATTAAGCAAGTTCAAGATTGGTGGATTCCAAGCAAGAGATGAAGACGGAAGATTCTTATATGATGATGACGGAAATCCTATTCAAGCTGGTTTCACACAAGAACTTGCCCAACAACAAAACGAAATCTTCGGTCACACTGAAGAAAGTAAGTCAACTAGATTTAAAGTTGCTTTAAGATTTAGACTTACTGATGAAGGATTTACTGTGACTGTACTTAACGATTCAATTCAAGAATTGTCTGATTCTAGAATATATCAACTTGAAGTATTGCCATATTTCACAGTTAATAATGATAAGACTAGTACAGGTCAAATCATTGTTCCTGATGGTAGTGGAGCAATTATCAGCTTTAACAGTGTTAAAGACGTTCAAAATGCCTCAACTTACTACAAACAAATCTATGGCGATGATATGACAATTCCAAAGACAGAGCGTGGCGTACAATCTAAGAAGATTATGCTAGCAATGTACGGTTTCTTAGATCAAACTAAGAAGAGAGGCGTTGTAGCGATAGTAGATAAAGGTTCAACAATGAGTTGGATTCAAGCCGACTTCTTGCGTGAAGCTCAAACTACATCTTACAACTATGCTCGTTTCATCACTGATTTAAGAACATATGAAACTGTTTCGCTTTCACACGGATCTACATTCAATAAGTGGACTGATGAAATTTATCATGGTGACATTAAGTATGTTTATCGTTTCTTAGGCGAAGATGAATTGACATATGTTGATGTTGCTAGAGAATATCGTGAATATTTGCTTGAAAAATATAGTGACCTTGGCTTAAGTGAAAATGGAGATAAGACTACAACTCATACTCCAACAATCACATTCTTAGGTGCATTTAAGAAGAAGACATTAACTTTAGGTTATGTTTATGACAAGAAATATTCATTAACTACTTTTGAACAAGCAATCGATATCTTAGAAGAATTAAACGAAAATGGTGTTAATGACTTCGATGTTGAATATATGGCTTGGACAAAAGATTGTATTAATCCTAAGATTGATCATAATCCAAAAACAGCAAGAGTTTTGGGTGGCGCTAGTAGTTTAGAGGATCTATCTAAATACTTAGCTAGTAAGGGATATGGATTCTATCCTGAAATGGCAATTGGATTTGGTAGTGGATTTGGTTATGCTTATGGACAACTTAAGTATTCACCTAAATCAATAACATCAGACTACACAACAATCGCCCAATTCGTTGCGGCTACTGGTCTTGCTGATAGCAAGAGAAGTGCATTTACATTAATTTCTCCAAGATTCTATGAATCTTATGTAACTAAATACATTAATAAGATTAAGAAATATAATTTTGGTGGTGTCAGCGCAGCTAACATCGGTGATATGTGTATTGGTGATTATTCATCTAAACACCTAACTTACACTGAAACAAGTGCAATGTATCAACAAGAAGCGTTGCAAAGAATTAAGAATGGTGTTGGAAACATCATGTTATCAAGTCCATTCGATTACACATTCCCTTACATCAGTGTTGCCAAAGATGTTCCAATGGTAGCTACACTATATCCAAGTATCGACTACTCTATCCCTCTATATCAATTAGTTGTTAGTGGACTATTTGATTACTGCGGAGAAGCTGTTAACTTAAATGATGATTATTCTCCAGAATGGTACTTCTTAAAGGCCTTAGAAACTGGTAGTAACTTATCATTTGCGTTAAGTGCTGAAGATACAAGAATTCTTCTTGAAACTTACAACACTAACTATTATGGAACATATTACATGAACTGGAAACACAAGATCATTAAGTTGAATAAGCAACTTAATGAAGTTGGTATCTATGAAAGTAGATTAGTTTCTCATGAATATATCACTGATAATGTTGTTAAGGTTCAATATGAAAATGGATTGACATTAATGATTAACTTCGATGATGCTATTTACCAAGACAGAGCAACAGGTTTAGCTATTGCTGCAAACTGGTACATCGTTTTAGAGGAAGGAGAATAATATGGCAATTAAAAACGTATTATCAAAAATTGCTTTTCCATTTATTTGGTTATATAAGTGGATTAACAATTTCTTCACAACAAGAGTAAAGTATGATAAGCGTAAAGCTATATGGGGAATTATCTTTATTCTTCCACTTATGGTTGGTTTTATTTACTTCTTCCTTATTCCATTTTGTACTACTGTAGTTTATAGTTTCTCGAATGTTAAAAATATCGGTACAAACAGTGAAACAAACCAATTCATTGGTGTTGTTACTGAATGGGTAGGATTTGACAATTACAAGTATATTTGGAATGAACATGCTACATTCAAACAAACAATGTTAAGTTCATTCGGTTCTACTTTACTTGATGTTCCTCTAATTCTAATCTTCAGTTTGATTATGGCTGTAGTTTTAAACTCTGAATTTAGAGGAAGAGCATTCGTTCGTGCCGTATTCTTCATGCCAGTTATCTTCAACTCTCAAGCTATTGACGTTGCGATGAATACAGGTGAAGCTATCACTGAGGCAATGGAGGGTGAAAACCGAGACGTATTTAGTGCGGTTTTCAACTTTACGGAGTTCTTAACGAAAGCAAATCTACCAACGCAGGCAGTTAATTTCTTGTCTAATGCATCAAAATCAATCTTTGATATCATTTCATATTCAGGTGTACAGATTCTAATATTCCTTTCTGGTATTCAATCTGTTCCTAAGCACTTGTATGAAGCTGCAAAGATTGAAGGTGCAACACAATATGAAATCTTCTGGAAGATTACCTTCCCAATGGTATCTCCACTAATGCTTACTGCCGGTGTATATACAGTAGTTGACTCATTCTTAAGGAGTAATATACTTACAACAATCAACCGTTTCAAGACAGCAGGAAATGTTAACTTTGCTGGTGGACTAGGTAACTTGACTAACTACGGAGTCCATGCAGCGATGTCACTACTATTCTGCTTGTCGAGCATCTTGATAATAGCAATTGTAGTTTTATTAATAAGTAGGATGGTATTCTATTATGATGAATAATGATACTAAGAAACTTACTTTTAAAGAAAAATTACAAAGTGATGTTAGTCAAATCAAGGAAAATTGGAATAATCCAACAAAGCGTAAGATTAGAGGAAAGAATGCTCTATTAATCGCAGGTAAAGTGTTACGTGGATTAATTCTAATTGGGTTGTGCTTTGTAATCTTGTTACCTATTTTTGAAAAGTTGTCTGTAGCACTTCGTCATCCTACTGACATTAGTGACCCACAAGTAGTATTCATCCCTGGTAAAATTAGTTTAACTAACTTCCAAATTGCTTGGGAACTACTTGTAATCTTCGATACTAATGCAGCTAGTTTTGCGGAAATGAGTACTATACTTAATACTGTTATCGTTTCAACAGTTTGTATGGTTATTCAAGTTATGAGTGCTGCTGTTGCTGGTTATGCATTCGCAAGATTAAAATTCAAAGGCAATAATGTTATCTTCTACATTGTTTTAGCTACTCTGGTTGTTCCGAATGAAACACTGCATGTTTCGCGTGTACTATTTTACACAAATACATCATTCTTCGGAATTAAACTGATGAATACTATATTATCAATGTATATCATGACAATATTTGGCCAAGGTATAAGAAGTGCAATTTTCATTTACTTGTTTAGACAATTCTTTAAGAATCTACCTGTAGAACTTGAAGAATCTGCTCAAGTGGATGGTGCCGGTGTAATTAGAACATTCTGGAGCATCATGCTTCCAAACGCAAGAGGAGCTGTTGTTACAGTTGGTCTATTTAGTTTCGTATGGCAATGGAATGACTACTACTTCGCCAACTTACTAAAATATTCTGTAAGCTTCCCACTTTTATCAACAAAGCTAGGAGGAAATACAGAACGTTTGGATACCGTTTTGTCAACATGGAAAGCGGCTGGTAGAGAAGTATTAGAGGGTGTTGAGGACATCGCCCAAGACCCACTATTCAGAAGTATCATTGCAAACACTGCTGCACTACTTATGATGTTACCACTTTTAATCGGTTACTTCTTCGTACAAAAGTTGTTCGTAGAAAGTATCGAAAGAACTGGTATCGTTGGATAAAACGTATCGGATGGGATATTTCCCATCCGATTTTTTGTTCCTTTTATCTCTTTCTATATTATTTTAAAAAATCTTATTTTAATGATTAAAAA
>LVBR01000012.1 GCA_001604495.1 Acholeplasmatales bacterium Tener_01
CAGTAGATGCTCCACTTGGAACAATACTACGGCCATAGGCATCACTTTCTGTAGTAACTTCTACTTCGATTGTAGGGTTACCTCTAGAATCCAAGACTTCTCTTGCGTAAATGTCTTTAATAAATGGCATATTTTTCTCCTTATTTAATAATTAATGATTTTCCTGTCATTTCTTTTGGTTGAGGGATGTTCATAAGCTCAAGCATTGTAGGGACAACATCACCTAAATTACCACCACTTCTTAACTTTAATCCACGTTTAGTAACGATACATGGAACTGGGTTAGTTGAGTGAGCAGAGAATGGACGTCCTTCTTCATCAAGTAGTTTATCAGCATTGCCGTGGTCAGCAATTATTACCATAACGCCACCAACACCATTAACAGCTTCATAAACTTTACCAACACATTCATCAACAACTTCAACAGCTTTTACTGTTGCATCAAATACAGTTGTATGACCAACCATATCGCAGTTAGCAAAGTTAAGGATGATTGTATCATATTTTTCGCTTTTAACTGCTTCACAAACTTTTTCACAAACTTCATAAGCACTCATTTCAGGCTTTAAGTCGTAGGTAGCGACTTTAGGAGAGTTAACCAAGATTCTATCTTCACCTTCAACTTCCTTGTCAACACCACCATCAAAGAAGAATGTTACGTGAGCATACTTCTCAGTTTCTGCAATTCTTAATTGTTTCTTGCCAAGATATGCCATATAGTCACCAAAAGTATTATTCAACTCTTGTAAACCAAATACGATATCACCTTTAACATCTTCACTGTATAGCATCATACATGCATAGTCTAAATCTTTGAATTCATAACCATTTTGAATACCTGTTGTAGGTAAGTTTGTTAGAGCTTTTGACATTTGAATTGCTCTATCAGGACGGAAATTAGCAAATATTACGCTGTCACCATCGTTGATATTAGAATCGCTATTTGCAATAAATGGTACAACAAATTCATCAGTTACATCATTGTCATATGATTCATTGATACCATCACGGTAGTTTTTAAGTGGAGCCTTGTTATAAACTAGGGCGTCATATGCAAGTTGTGTACGATTCCAGTTCTTATCACGGTCCATTGCATAATAACGACCACTTACTACACCAATCTTAGAATTACCAACTTCATCGATTTTTGCTTGAAGTTGATCTAAGTATGTTAGGGCTGATTTAGGAGGTACGTCACGTCCATCTAAGAACGCATGAACAACAACTTCTTTAACACCTTTTTTAACAGCTTGTTCTAACATATATAATATATGGTTAATGTGAGAATGTACGCCACCATCACTAAGTAGTCCCATGATATGTAATTTAGAGTTATTTGATAGAACGTGATCAACGGCTTTTTTTATTGCTTCCATATCCATTAAAGTGTTATTTCTTACAGCAATATTAACTCTTGTTAGAGATTGATAAACAATTCTACCAGCACCAATATTAGCATGTCCTACTTCACTGTTACCCATTTGGCCATCAGGAAGTCCAACATCTTCGCCACTAGCACCTAAAATTGTGTTAGGATATTCTTTAAATAATTTATCAAGGTTAGGTTTCTTTGCAGCAAGGATAGCATTTCCAGGAACGTTATCTGTAATTCCATATCCATCCATGATACATAATAATACTAAGTCTTTTTTCATAACTATTACCTCTTTTTCTTTCCTTAGGTATTATACTCTTTTTGCCTTATTATTTCAATTAAAGTGCATACTATTCGTCTTGCTCTTCTTTTTCGGTTTCTTCTGGTTTTGTTAAAAACTTAAGTCTATTAATAAGCACAAATAATAAAAGGGCATAACATACACCCAAAATCGCCATTGAAATTAGTCTTGGTGGAAGTTTAGTAATGACATTTGATATCGCAAATGATGCTCCACCATAAATTAAACCATCAATTATTTGGGCAATTGTATTTAGTAGGGTTGCTAAAATAGAAGTAATATAAGAGACAATTAGCATTCTTGGGATAGTATTCTTTCTTTTTAGTAAGTAAAATACTAAGCCACTCATTCCTCCCCAACAAATCGGTGCCATCATCCAAAGTGGAGAAGTTACTGATAACCCCCATTCACTAGTAAGTTGCATTACAAAACTAGATACAACTCCAGTAATTAAGCCAACTCTAGCTCCAAACATGCACCCAACAAACATCAGTGGAAGTCCATAAAGTGTGAACTTTAAATAACTATCGCCCTTAGGAAAACTGAATTTCTCTAAGACAATAGCTAGTGCTGCCATAACTCCAATTATTGCGATTTCTAAAATTATCCTTCTCTTCATAGTCGCCTCCACATATATCATATATATGATACACATTTTATCAAAAAAAAGAAAGACAAAGTTTAATTTGCCTTTCTTTTATTCTATTTTGATTTCATTTTGTTTTTGAATAAGATTATCGCTAAAACAAACACTAATGAACTATATCCCAAAACAATTAATAATGGTTTAATAAAATCATTAAAAGTATTACCCAAACCATTAAATACATTTTGAATAAGGATTGTGGCATTACGGAATGGTAATATTTCCATGGCTTTAATGACTCCACTATTTAATCCTTCAATTGGGAACCACATTCCAGATAGTATTGATTGTCCAGCAATAACAATAGATGCTACTCCACCAATTGATTTTTCATTACAAGCACTACCAAGAAGTAGTCCAACACCAATAAAAAACATTGAAGTAACTAAACTAAGCAAAATGGCATAGATCATTCCAACACTAAAAATAGATGAATCAATTATTCCACCAACTAGGAAGAATAAAATTGATTGAACAAAAATAATAGGAATGATTGCTAAAGCATAACCAAAAATAAACTCAAATGATTTTGCTTTTGAAACATATAATCTAGTTAAAAATGATGTTGATCTATCAATAGCGAGAAGTAATCCAACAAATAATGATAAGAAGCTCTCACTAAAAACCACAATTCCTGGTGCTAAATATTTCATCGCGAATTGAGCTGTTAGTTTATGAAATAGTAAATAGAATAAAACTTCCATTACAAGTGGAAGCCCTAATGTAAAAATAAGTGATAATGGGTCACGTAGTATTTCTTTTAGGTTTCTTTTTGTTAGAATAAATATTCTTGAAAGTGTATTACGCATTCAATTCACCTCCTGATACTAATTCTACAAAAGCATCTTCAACATTATTCTTGTTTGTTTTTTGATATAATTGTTCCTTTGTTCCAATAAATAAAAGCTTACCGTCCTTCATTACACCGATTCTATCGGATAAGTTTTCCGCTTCTTCCATATAATGAGTAGTTAGTATTATTGTCATTTTTTCTTTTAATGCGCGAATAGTTTGCCAAAGTTCTCGTCTTGCAATAACATCTAAGCCTAGTGTTGGTTCATCTAAGAATAATACTTTAGGACGAGACACTAGTGCCAAAGCAATTGAAAGTTTTCTTTGCCAACCGCCGGATAGTTTTAATGCTTGGCGTTTTTTAATTTTATCCAAGCCAAATGTATTATAGATATATACTTTAGTTTCCTCAACTTCTTCATCACTTTGGCCAGATAGTTTTGCATAAAACTCGATATTTTCTTCAACTGTAAGTTTTCTTGCTATTGCGGTTTCTTGCATACTGATATCGATTAATTCTTTAATCTTATTATCATCTTTTAGAATTGAATAGCCAAAAATAGTGGCATCACCACTAGTTGGTTTTACAAGTGTTGATAACATTTTGATTGTTGTGGTCTTACCTGCTCCATTAACACCAAGTAGTGAGAATAACTCTCCTTCATTAATCTCAAGGCTTAAATCATCCACTGCCACAACATCTTTATATTCTTTTCTTAAATGATCAATCTTTATTGCTACCATTTATCTCAAATCCTTTCATTAATGAATAGAATAGGTCATCTTTTAATAAAGCGATACCTCTTTCTTTATCTCCCATAACCATTAAAGTGTCACCCACTTTAATGTCAAACATCTCTCTTGCCTCTTTTGGTATTGTTATTTGACCTTTAGGTCCTACCTTTACACTGACAATGAATTTACTATTATCTGATGCTTTCATTCTCTTCTCCTTTTCTTACTTTTCTTACATTTCTTATTATATCACCATTTAATAAAAAGTAAATAAAAAAGCTAAATAATCATAAAGATTACTTAGCTTATTAATCACTAATTATTTAAATGTACCAAAGGCCTTAACAGCTTCTTCTACTGTCATTGTGCCATTAGTTACTTGAGCACCAGCTCTACGCATTTGAACATCAGGTGCATCAGCCAAACCTAAATCATATAGATAAATAATACGGTTTTCACTTACTTGTGAGAATGCTGAATAGATATCATCAAGAGCCATATTCT
>LVBR01000013.1 GCA_001604495.1 Acholeplasmatales bacterium Tener_01
TAATGACAATAATTAGTTTTTAAGGAGGAAAATTAATGAAAAAATTTAAGAATATTCTTAAACTATTGGTTTTAATGGTATTCGTTGGTTTGTTTACATTCACATTAACTGCATGTGGCGATAAGCCAACTGATCCAGTTGATCCACCAGTAGTTGATCCAAGTGATCCAACTAATCCAACAGACCCTGTAGACCCAGAACCTACCGAAGAGATTGATATTTCTAAGGTTAAGTTCTACGATGGTGTTTACTCATACGATGGAGCTCCAAAGAGCCTTTCAATCAACCCTATGTCAATTCCAAAGGGAGTTAGCGTTGAATATGAAGGAAATGGCCAAACTGAAATTGGTAAATACACAGTAAAAGCTATCCTAAAAGACTCTAAAGGCAATGTACTTGGCGAATTAACTGCTACATTAACTATCAATAAAGAGAAAAAGAATGTATCAAAAGTTAAATTCGAATCAGCTACATACGAATGGGAAAAAGGAAAGACTTACGAAATTTTAGCAACTAATGTTCCTAATGGCGTTAAAGTTGAATACGAAAACAACAAATTAACTGATATTGGTAAAGCTGAAGCAACTGCTAAGTTATATGATGAATACGATAACGAACTACTTGCTACACTTACTGCTACATTAGTAGTTAAATACCGCGCTGTAAATGATGAAGAAGCATTTACTTCACTTGATAAAGTTTATGATGGAGCTACTTACACTATCACATTAAGTGATGAAACAAAGTTTGCCAAAGTTGAATATGAAAATAACTCTGCAAGTGAATGTGGAACATATCTTGCAAAAGCTCTTGTTACTACAACTGATGGTGATAAATTTGAATATCGTGCAATACTTAATATTGAACATCCATTCAATCAAGAATTTAGAGATTATACAGATGAAATGTTTGTTTACTTCTTAGAAGGTGACCAAATGACATTAAATATCTTTATGATTGATTACGAAGCATATGGTTTTGAGCACCAAGAAGCAACATGGTATTCATATGAAAAGTACACTGATGAAGATCATCAAAATGATTTAGAAGAAATCGCTAGATTAAAAGAAGAATTTGCAAAGTTCGACCGTGCAACACTAAATTCATATCAAAAAGTTGACTATGATAAGATTAAACAAGAACTTGATTTCTTAGATTTCATGATTACAAATCCTGAATATATCTTAATGCGTCAAACTTACATTGATCAATATGGTGGTTATGCTGGTGATATTCCATCATCAATGGAAGCATACCAAGTTAGAACAAAGCAAGATATTGAAGATATTATCAGCTACATCGACTCAGTTGATGAAGCATTCGCAACTTATGTTGATTACATCTTAGATAGAGCTGAAGCTGGTTACCCACTAACAAACTTCACATTAAGCAATATGGTTGAATACCTTGATGGTGTAAGTAAACGTAATGCTAAGGAAGATGATGAAGATAAAGATACTCCTTACTACTTAATCGCTATTCTAGAAAAGAAAATCACAGACAGTAAAGAATTATTAGGCTTAACTGATGGTGAAGTTACTGCTTACGTAGAAAGATTAGACAACGCATTCGTTGATTTCATTCAAGCACATATCGATTTAGCTACAGCCATTGAAGAAAAATGCATGAACAAAGCAACTGATGAATTATCTCACTACCTAGCAAGTTATGGCGAAAAAGGTAAGATTTTATATGAACAATTACTAAGAAATCGTCTTGGAATCACAATGCCACTAGAAGATTACATTGCATTCTTAGATGAAACTATTTCTAAGTACTACACTGCATATACTGGTTATTCATCAAACTCAACTGTTAACTCTATCGTTAATGGTGAAGTTAAAGTTCTTGATACTAGTGATCCAGATGAAATCATCGAATTCTTAAGAAATGAATTTGCAAAGGCAATTGTTAGAGATTTACAAAACTCTCCAACAATCGACATTGCATACATGGATAAGACTGTTACAGCTAACACAACAACTTTAGCATACTACATGAAGTCT
>LVBR01000014.1 GCA_001604495.1 Acholeplasmatales bacterium Tener_01
ATTTGGTTTAGTGACTTCCACACTTATCCACCTTGCCCTAATAGGCTTATTAGAGCCCAAAAATTAGTCACAGATATGGATCAAAAACATCCAAAAACTGACTTCTTATTCTGCTCTGGTGATGCTATAGCATGGGGTGGCAGTTATAAGTTTTGGGAAGACTTTTACAAGATGAAAGAGCTAAAAAAATACATGATTGCGAACGTCTTAGGTAATCATGATTTTATGAGTCGTGGCTATTTAAAAGATACTGCCCTTTACTTTAAAGAAGTAAACAACTTTCCTAAAAACAGTTATGAGGGTGAATATGGTATAAGCTACTATTTTAAGTACGCTAATGTATTATTCATCGTCTTTCATAACGAACATATGGGAGTTGGAAGTGGAGAGAAAAAAGAAGAGATTGAAAAAGCTTATGCCTTTTTAGAAAAAACAATTAAAGAAAATCCAAGTGAATATATATTCTTATGTCAACATTACCAATGGATGAACGGGGTTAATGGAAAAGATACTTCATTTGGATATTTAAGATGGAAAGATTTATGCGATAAGTATCATATCGATTTAGCGCTTGCGGCAAACGATCATACATATATACGTAGCTATCCTATTTATAAAGGTGAAATAAATAAGGATGGTACAGTATATATGCAATGCCCTTCATGCGATGGTGAAAGAGGTCAAGAGATTGAAGAAGTACTAACAACTCCTAACCCTAAAATTGCTAAACGCTACGCAACAGGAGCTAACACAATTGGCGGAATCTATGTCAAAATAAAGGGAAGCAAAGTTCAAACAATACTCTATGACAAAGATTTAAACATCTTAGATACCTGCGAAATCGAGAAAAAAATGCGGAAAACTATTGACGCGTTGCCTCAAATATGATATCATATTTAAGCAACGCGGGTGTGGCGGAACTGGCAGACGCGCTAGACTTAGGCTCTAGTTCGAGAGAGTGCAGGTTCGATTCCTGTCACCCGCACCAATGAAATCAAAGTTTGGGTAATACCAAACTTTTTTTCATTTGGTACGGTTGACAAAGCGCGTCTTCCAGTTCCTCCTTCAATTGCTTTTTGGCTAGTACTGAAATTGAGGTGCTAGTTTTTTTGTTTTGCAGAATAAATAATATACTCTCATCTCTATTATATAGGTAGATAAGAACATTATGATAAAAAAGGAGATGATGTTATGCATAATGATGGTTTGCAAAATGAAATCGATATTGTCAATGTTTTAGATGGAAAGATGGTTAAAGAACTCCCTCTTTTTTGGCAAAAACGAATGAAGCAACTTGATTGGACAATTTTGGACGATGCGAAGATTGAAGCATATAAATGCTATCATGATCAAAAATCAGACATTTCTATTAGAGTAGGAATTAAGAAATGGAACATTAGTATTAAAAGTGGACATTATGTCTCTGTCCATATGGAAAGAATTTCTACTTTTACTGGTTTTTTAAGATCACTGGGAATTAGTGAAGAGTTGATAACAACTCTAAAACTATTTCACTATGGTGATGGTACCATAGATGGTACGGGGGTGGACAGAAAACCATCCAGTTTCTTAAAAGAGGAGATGAGTGAAAGAATAAAAGAATTTAACGAGGCTGTAAATAAAAGAAATATTCTTTCTAAGATAATACTAAGATTTATCTGCTGTGGAACTCCAATTCAGAGAAGTTACGTAACACATATTTATTGGGGAACAAAGGATTATGGTGAAATGATTAATGTTAAAACATTAATTGATTATTATTGTAACGCCTATTATCTAGATTCAACTTCGATTCACTTTGGCCCATTCATTTATAATCCTGCTTATCGGGGACTGAAGAATTTTGATAGTTCTAAAGTGTCTAGATATTATATAAATATCAAATGGCCATCTATTAATAGGGATATTAAAGATGCCAAAGATTGGTTTTTTAGAAATAGAGATAAGAATAAATAGCGATTATTTATTATTTTTGATACAATAATAATAAATAAGGAGAAGAAGATGAAATACAATCAAGAATATTTTAAACTTAGTAATGGTGTAGCGATTCCTAAGATTGGTTTAGGTACATGGCTAATTGATAACACAAAAGTAGTGGAAGTTATTAAAGATGCCTTACTTTTAGGATATATTCATATTGATACAGCTCAAGCATACGAAAATGAAGAAGGAATTGGTGAAGCATTATCTACTTCTAATATTGATAGAAAAGATATCTTTATCACTTCGAAGGTTCGTGCCGAGATTAAAAACTATGAAGATGCTAAAGCTTCAATTGAAGAGTCACTAAAAAAACTTAAAACTGACTATATCGATTTAATGCTTATCCACTGCCCACAACCTTGGGATGAGATTGGTCAAAGCTATCGCTATGAGAAAGAGAACTTACAAGTTTGGAAGGCAATGGTAGAAGCATATAACGAAGGAAAGTTAAAAGCAATCGGTGTATCTAACTTTAACATTAATGATTTAAATAACATAATTGAAAATTCTAGTGTTACCCCTATGGTTAACCAATGCGCATGCTACCCCGGAAATACGCCAACTGATATTATTGAATTTTGTAAGAAGAATAATATTATATTTGAAGCATATTCTCCAATTGCTCACGGAAGAGCAAAAGATGATGCGAGAGTACAAAAACTTGCTAAAAAATATGAAAAGAGTTTTGCGCAAATATGTGTAAAATATGTATTATCACTTGATGTAGTGGTATTACCTAAAGCTTCAAGTTATGTTCATTTAAAAGAAAACATCGATTTAGATTTTGAAATAGAAAAAGAAGATCTAGACTTTCTAAGATAAAAAAGGGCCCTAAAGTATAAACTTTAGGACCTTATTTTTATTTACTTATTAAATTCAACATTATTTAAGAAGCATTTTTGAGTCATATAATCATTATATAATTCTTCTAAGTCACTTAGACCAATCCAACCATGGCTTAATAGCATTTCGTTGAATTCTACTTCATTATAACTATCTTTTAATAATTCTTTAGCTTCTGTATGCATTTCATAGAATAGAGCTTGTCCATAACCATATGCTGCATATTGACCAGGCATTTCAATTAAGTCTAATAAGATGTCACGTGCTGAATCTTCATTAACTGAAAGATTTTGATTCTTCAAAAACTTAAGTACATCTTTAACATCCCAACCTTGGTAAGAAATACCAATATCGATTCTTGTATAGATTTGATAGATGAATAAATCCCAATATTTGCTCTTGCCCATGGCATTTACCCAATCGCCCTTCTTTAATTGAGCTAGGTAGTCACATAATGCACATTCAACATATTTTGCCCAACCTTCACCATGACCAGTGTTTGTTGAAACGCGAACATAGTTAGATAAGTTAGGATTTTCTTTTGTATTAACATATGCATATAAGTGTCCAGGATAGCCTTCATGGGCTAATGTCTTGATTGTTTCAAGATAATCATTACCTAGAGCATCACCATTTAAGTGGATGAATTCTTTATCAGTAGAATCTAATGCAGACTTCATGTAGTATGCTAAAGTTGTTGTGTTAGCTGTAACAGTCTTA
>LVBR01000015.1 GCA_001604495.1 Acholeplasmatales bacterium Tener_01
TCAACAGTCATATCACTGAAATAGTTGTTTGTTACAGTTAGATTATAGTTATTATCAATCCAAACCATTGCTTTTGCGCTAAATCCGCTTGCAGCTTTGAATTTATTGTTCATAAAGATTATATCATGGCTATATGAACTATCATTTTCGTCAAAATAAATAAATCCATTGCCACCGCTTGCTACTTCAACAATATTATTAACGAATGTAAATCCATCTAAGTTTGTAGAAGTATTATCAGCTGTACCAACATAACCTTTATTATTAGTAATTTGGCTACTTCCACTGAATTTAATACCTTTAATAGTTAAGTTTTGTAGTTGAATAGCTAGAGCAATTGTACCAGTAAAGATTGCTTCCTCTTCTCTTTCATTATCACTGAATGGATTATTACCACCATTTAGTGAAGTGATTGTTAAATTGTTAATACCAATTGCAACATCACCAGAGTGAGTTCCTGGTAATAATACGATGATATCGCCATCTTTAGCATTCTTTAAAGCATCTTTTAATGTACTATATCCAGTCTTAGTAATATCTTTATGTGTACCAACAACTAAATATTTATCTTCTTGGTTAATCTTGTCGATTAATCCACCACTTTCCATTTCATCAGTAGTGCTATACCAACCATTAAATGACTTAGCCATTCCGTTAAACCAACTTGCTTGAGGGTTACCTAAATCAGAATAGTTATTATCGATATTGAATAAACCTTCAGTACAGTTTGCAGTAGGTTTATCAACATAGTTAGTATCACCAGCGATTGTGATGTTAAGGAATTTATTGTAATTAATATTAACTTCTACGTTTTCAGGGTTAGGTAATTTGCCATTAACACTTGAGTTTCTTAATCTAATTACACACCAGCTATTAGCTCCACCATTAAATTCATTGTATTTAACGTTGATAACAGCTTTTGTTATATTATCGTTTTGTGCTTCACGAATATCAACACAAACATTTGCAGCATTCTTAAATACGTTATTAGTTACATTATAATTTGCATTGCCAATGTATCTAATTTGAATATGAGATTGAGTTGTTGTATCAAATAAGTTGTTAGTAATTGTGATATTACCATCAGCTAAATCCATCCAACGAACCATATCATATAAAACGCCACTAACACCAACGAATTCGTTGCCATCGATTAATGCGTTCTTTGCATAAACTTCAAATCTAATACCACGGTTAGAAGCAAATGTAGCTTTATTGTTTGTGAATGTGAAATCTTCAACAGGAACATAGAATTGAATAGTTCCGTCTGCTTTAGATGCAACAGCTTCAAAACTACAGCTATCAAATGTAATCTTCTTAACGCCGATAGGATCGCCTGTTGCTTCTGCAGTAACATATGCGCCATCAGTGAATGTTAAACCTTCAAATTTGATTCCTTCAACGCCATCAGCAATTTCAACATGTCCTTTTAATGTGCTGCCTTCAACACCTTTGAAAGTAATATTGCTCTTATTAACGTTGAATGATTCGCTAACAGAACCTTTTCCAATCTCGATAACATCGCCTGCTTTACTTGCTTTGATAGCTTCAGTAACTGATCCATACTTAGTTGAACCAATCTTTACTTCAGTAGATGCAACAGTGATTACAAATGAAGCTTGGAATCTACCAGCATCTTGAGCTGTAGCAGTGATTGTAGTTGTACCATCAGCGATTGCAGTAACTAATCCATCTTCAGCAATTGTTGCAACAGAAGGATTACTACTTTCCCATTTAATCTTTGAATTATTAACTATTTCGCTTCCGTCGTCACGTTTAGTCTTTAATTCAACTGTTAAGATTTGCATGTTTCCAGGTTTCATTGTACTGCCTTGAGCAATAATTGTCATACCTTCAACATTGTCATATACTCTTACGTCATATGAATCGCTAATACTAGGGTTAGCTTTTGATTTAGCAGTAATTGTTACTAAACCACCCTTTAATGCTGTTAAAACATTGTTTTCAATCTTAACGATTCCTTCAGGGCTTAATATCCATTCATATTCTTGACTTGCATCACTTGGTTCAATTTCAACTGATAATTCTTCAGTTTCACCAATCAAGAATTCTTCTTTAGAATAATAGATATATAATTCTTTTACTTCTTCTCCACCAACAGGAGGATTAGGGTCAACAGGGTCTGTCCCACCATTTTTAACAGTAACAGTAAATGAAGCACTTACTGTGCCTGCTTTCGCAGTGATTTCACTACTACCAACAGCTAAGCCTTTTACAAGACCTCCGTCAACTGATGCAATACTTGGATTAGAACTTTCCCAAGTTAAAGTATAGCCATTTGCATCACTTGGTAATACAGTAGCAGTAACTCTGAATTCTTCTTCAACTTTAATTTCTTCTTTTTGACCACTAAGTTCAATGCTTGTTGGGTCAACATTTGTTGGTCCTGGTGTAGGTGTGTCTTCACCACATCCAACTAGTACTAATGCGATTAAACAAATAAATAAAAACGATAGAATTTTTTTCATTTCATCTTTCCTTTCCTAAAACGTTTTCGTACATTATATATTATACCCTATTTATAAAAAAAAGGCTACCATAATATTAAAATTACCAGTTGCCTTGTCTAATTCGATCATAGAATTCATCATCCACTATCGCATAACATATTAAATCATGAATTGTGCCATCATATAAAACATATGCTTTCTTTTTAATGCCTTCATATGTTAGCCCAAGTTTTTCACAAACTCTCTTTGATTGAGTGTTATTAACAAATGAACAACACTCAATTCTTTTAAGATTTAAATCATCAAATCCAAATCTAATTACCTCACGGCTTGCTTCATATGCAATACCTTTGCCCCAGTATTTAGGATTAACTGTATAACCAAGTTCTGCTTTAAATCCTTTGGTATAAGTATGTAATTCCACAGTACCAATCATCTTATCATTTTCTTTTAAATGGATTGCATAGACACCAATTTGACCAAATTGATATTTATTGCGATACATTTTAATTACTGACTTAGTGTAATTAGGTGATGTATGTGGTTGCCACCCAGCTACTGGACCAATATATGGAAGTGATGCATATTCATACATATCGATATAATCTTTTTCCTCGATTTCTCTTAAGATTAATCTTTCGGTTTCAATTGTTGGTAGTGTTACTCTTCCCATAGTCTCACCTTACTCAATAATTCTAATTGTCTCAATTGCCTTTGCTTTCATTGTTTTTTCGTCAATATCGATTATTACAGCACAAAATTGTGATTTGCCACTATCTTCTGGGGTGAACTTTTGTCGACCATCATTTAAATATCTATCAATGATGATATCTTTTTGAACTCCAATCACACCATCTAGTGCTCCAGTCATACCAACATCAGTGATATATGCTGTTCCGTTTTCTAAAACTCTCGCATCGCTTGTTTGTACATGGGTATGAGTTCCCAATATTGCACTTACTTTACCATCAAATGCATAACCAAAAGCAATCTTTTCGCTTGTTGCTTCAGCGTGAACATCACAAATAATGATATCACTATCAAGTTCTTCAAGTAGTTTTTTAGTCTCAGTAAAAGGAGACAGGTTAGCCTCATCCATTAAAACCTTACCAATTACTTGGAATACTGTTATTTTAAGACCATTATAGTTTACTGTAACATATCCTTTTCCATGTTCACATACCATATTAATAGGTCTAACAACATTATTTACTTCATCAATAAAATTAAAAATAGATTTTTGTTGGAAAGCATGATTACCTAAAGTGATTACATTAACACCTTGTTCAAGTAACCATTTATAATGCCCTTCATTCATACCTTTTCCATGAGAAATATTTTCACCATTGGCAATAATGAAGTTAATCTTTTGTTCATTTTTAATTCTTTTAACATTTCTTTCAAAACAACTTCTACCAAGTTTTGAGAAAATGTCTCCAACAAACAATATTTTCATATATTCACCTCAAAAATAAAGGCTTATAAATACAATTTATAAGCCTTTTAATTCATTATTTAGCTGTCTCTTGTGCTCTTGTTTCACGAATAACAGTTACTTTAATTGTACCAGGATAACTCATTGTATTCTCAATTTTAATACGGATATCTCTAGCTAATTTATAAGCTTGTGTGTCATCAATTTCTTCTGGTTTAACCATAATTCTAATTTCACGACCAGCTTGTAGAGCATATGATTTTTCAACGCCCTTGAATTCATTACAAATGTCTTCAAGTTGAGTAAGACGTTTGATATAATTTTCAATTGATTCACTTCTTGCACCAGGACGGGCTGCAGATAATGTATCACTTGCAGCAACAAGTAGTGCAATGATTGTAGTAGCTTCTTTGTCACCATGGTGAGATGCGATAGCATCAATTACAGTGGCATTTTCACGATAACGTGTTGCTAGTTCAACACCGATTTCAACGTGGCTACCTTCCATTTCAGAGTCAGCCGCTTTACCAATATCATGTAAAAGACCAGCTCTACGTGCTAAAATCTCATCTGCTCCAATTTCACTTGCAAGTTTACCAGCAAGGAATGCTACTTCTAATGAGTGGTTTAAAGCATTTTGACCATAGCTTGTTCTGAATTTTAATCTACCTATTAATTTAATTAATTCAGGATGAACTTTACCAATACCAGTTTCAAATACGGCTTTTTCACCGGCTTCACGAAGTTCAGTATCAAGTTCTTTCTTGAATTTGTTAACTAATTCTTCAATTCTAGATGGTTGAATACGACCATCACTAATTAAAGTCTCTAATGTTCTACGAGCAATTTCACGTCTAATTGGATCAAAACTTGATAATACAACTGCTTCAGGTGTATCGTCAATTATTAAATCAACACCAGTAGATGCTTCAATTGCACGAATGTTTCTTCCTTCACGACCGATAATACGGCCTTTCATTTCATCACTTGGTAGTGGAACAACTGATACAGTTCTTTCACTTACAGTATCGCCAGCATATTGTTGAATCGCGTTGGCTAGTAGACATTGTACCTTACGATTTGACTCAGCTTTAGCTTTTTCTTCTGCATCCTTAATCTTTGATGCAATTTCTAAGGACATTTCATCCTCAATACGTTCAAGTATTATTTTCTTTGCTTCTTCAACCTTTAATCCTGAAATCTCTAATAATTTCTTATTTTGTTCCTCGATTAATGCATCGACTTTGCTGTATTGCTTTTCAAGATCAATTTTCTTTTGATCGATTTTAGATTCTTTTTGGTTTAAAGTTTCCTCTCTCTTGTCAAGATTTGTGCTACGATTGTCTAAACGTTCTTCACGTTGTAACAACTTTTGTTCTAACGCATTACAAGAATTACGTCTTTCTTTGATCTCTTTGTCAGCTTCTTGTTTTAATTGTTTAATTTCTTTGTCAGCATCTTGCTTTAATAGATGAATTTCTTGTTTAGTTTCTAATACTTCTTTTTTACGATTTTCTTCTGCTAACTTTTTAGCATCTTCAATAATCTTTTGGGAAGTCTTTCCCATTTTTTTATAGTACAATCTAAATAAAACTACACCTATACCAGTACCAGCTAGTACAGCACCGATGGCAATTAATACAGTAACTAATGGTTGAACTTCTAAAATAGTTCCAAACATTTTTAGTATATTAACCTCCATTG
>LVBR01000016.1 GCA_001604495.1 Acholeplasmatales bacterium Tener_01
GCGACTGCAAGTTTCGTGACAATAGCATTCTCAGGTTGAAGCAGTTGTTAGACTGGATCAGTTATATCGATTTGTATAAATTGTTGCATCATCATAACCAGTCTTTTTAATTAAAAGACCTTCTTGGTTGTATTCAAAATCTGTATATTTGTCTGCCCAGTTTTCATTTTCACAAATTCTTACAATAGATTTCAGTCGATTATTTTGATCATAAAAATATTGATTAATGTAGAAAGAATTGTTTCTAACATATTTTTCAGAAACTATTACTCCGTTTGAATAAAAGTATTCAGTTTCCTTCATTTTTTTATCATCAATAGAACTTACTTCCTTATAATTTAAAGCACTAGGATCATCATCCATACCAACATAAGCCATAAATATTTTGTTATTCTCATATTTGTAATATTTTTCGTCTGCTCCAGACTTTCCATACTGGGAGTATTCATATATTAAGCGTCCTTGATTATCATATTTATAATCATGGAATGTTAAGCCATAAATACATTGGCCTTTGCCAAACGAAGCTTTCTGTTTAGTACCATCAATGTGAAATACAAGATCAGATATGACAAGATCATTCCATTTCGTTCCAGAATATATTTCATTAACATATATAACAATCTTTGAGCCTACTATAGTTTTCCCGTTATATATTTCCTGCTCAATCATTTTATCATCTAGTACGATGCTTTTATCGTATTCAATGTTATTACAATTGAATACTTTCAATTTCAAACCTTTTACTCTGTTATTCATTATGAAATATTTATCATCAAAGTAACCAGCTTTTATCGAAAGTTTATCGAAACGGACTGGCTCTGCGAAATATATTTCTAATAAAGGCTTTGTAATACTAATTTTATTATAGGTTACTGCATATACCGTTGCAGGATTGTCATCAAATAAGTTTATTGGTGAATATCTTACACTGTTTCTTTGATCTATTAAAATATTTTGAGCAACTGGTGCATATATTACAATTTCTTCAGAAGCTAATCTTGTTAAAGAAAAAATACCGACACAAATCAAGACATAAGTGTTTCTCATTTTCAATTCTCCTCACGCCTTTGGCGTGTCAGTCTAACATTTGCTTAACTCGCGAGCCTTTGGCGAGTCGAGTTGAAGCAGTTGTTAGAACTTTTCTTTTTTAGAATAATCTGTTGAAAGCTATTGAAAAATAAATCATTGAGAATCACATTTTAAGTCAATGCGAATTAGTTCTCTTTTTTAAATATTAAATAACCTGCTCTATGTGATTCTGTTTTTGGATTTGATAACAATGCGGACCAATGCTTTTCTAAAAATGCTTCCGGCATTACTTCGTCTTCAACAGAAGGATCAATTATATAAAACACCTTTTTATCACTATCATATCCATTTACTACAGTTGCATGTGTATGTTTTCTATCAAAGTTAATAAATATTACAACAGGAATGTTTTTGGATATAAAATAATGTAGATCATCAAAACTCATGTTTTGTTTAAATTCATAGTTATAATCGTAATAATCACAAATTCTATTTAATCCCATTATATCATTACCGTACCGCAATACTCGTTCCTTATCAGTTTTTGATAATTCCCAAATATAATCTTTATTTAATGGTTCAGATAATTGTTTGTAATAACTAATTATCATTGCTACAGAAGTGGTTGCACATGAGTAATTATCATTTTGTTTGATTCTATCCATGTTAATCAAGTACTTATCTGGAATATGATTTTTATCATACTCTAAATTATTTTGATTCTTATAACAGCTTGCAAATTCAACCAATAGCATTATGATTATTGAAATAATTACATCTGTTTTTATTTTCATTTTTTCCTCGGGCGCCGAAGGCGTCGTTCTAACATTTGCTTAACCTGGAATGCGTCATTGGCGCGAAACTTGCCGAGCAAAGCGACTGCAAGTTTCGTGACAATAGCATTCTCAGGTTGAAGCAGTTGTTAGATGCATGTCTGATATTAATTACAATTAATTTATGGATAAATAAGTAAACATATTACAAAATAGATAGCGACAAAAAAAATAGATAGTAATATTCCTTTTAAGCTAGTTCCACCACTTTTTTTAATTATGTTTTTTGTCTCATTTTTGTCGATTGTTGCCTGGGATTCAAAATATTTAATTGTCCTTGTTGCCTTTGTGATATACAAATAGTTTCCAAACTTACCAATTACTATTCCGAAAGCAATTCCTATTGGTACATTAATATCAAGTTTAAGTATTATTTGTATGATATCAGTAACAATAAATAAGAAAAAAACTATAAGTAATTCTTTGTATAATTTTCTATGTCCAAGCCAGAAGACACCTGCTAGAAAAGCAGAATAATTAAAACTGTACTTGTTTGCTTTTAATTCATGGTATTTAGCTAAATAATAATCACTATTCTTCCCAAAAAAATCACAAAGTAGTTTGCTGCTTCTGTCATTTTCTTGCTGTAACGTAGGAGTTGATTCCAAAGTAATCTCCTTAAACTTTAAGCAAACTTAAAAAATACAAAAATTAATGATAAACAAGTGAACCGCTTTAGTAATTAATGAAACAGTTAAATCTTAAGTTGTTATTTGTTTTTGATACAAAATAATGATTTTAATTAGTTGATTTGCTTTCTTGTAATATTTCAATAGATGTTTAAATCTAATATTTGCGCCGCGAAAGCGGCGTCCATCTAACATTTGCTTGAGCTGCATTGCCGTGCCCGAAGGGCTTGGCGTGAAAATTGCCGAGCGTAGCGACAGCAATTTCCATGACAAAGGCAATGTCCGCTCGAAGCAGTTGTTAGATGATTCTTATATTAAAAATCAATATTTTTGGAGCAGTTTCATTTTACCAACAACTTTACTTTTATCCAATTTAATACCTAAGCCATTTGTGTAATAGTAAAATTGGTCATTTTCTTTTCGTAGAATATTTTGATTATTGTATTTATATAATGAGTCATCAAATGGTTTGATTTGAAAATCAACATAATAACAAAAACAAATGTATTTATTATTATGTAATTCTAAACATATTTGATAGAAACATAATCTACCAAAATTGGTGTAAAAGCTTCGATAAAATACAGACTGTATATCAATTTCTTTGAATCGTATTTCTGTTTTCTTAAGTACCTTTTTTGCAATAATCTCATTATTATCAACAATAACTCGGTATTGTCTGCTTATGTACCAAGGGAATATATAGAAAATAAATACAAATAAAAAAATTGCAACTACAATAGTAAAATAATCAGCTTGAACAATATGAATCAAACCAGTGATTGTTAAAAATGGAAAAAGTAGGTATTTAAAAGCGAACACGCCATATCGATTCAAATAAAAGAAGCATGAAATTTCCATAGATTTTATATACCCTTATCAATTCTTACATTAATAATTATTATGTAAATATACATAACTATATATGGCATTAATACATACTTAAAAAAGCTTTTCTTTTTAAAAACTTATGATATTCAAAATTTAATAACATGCCTAACACATACCAGAAAAGCATAATTGACGAAATAACAATATAATTAATTTGTTCATTTGCTAATATGATTAATGAACTGAAGATTATTACAGATACAAAACCAATTATCGTTGATAACGTGATTGTCACAAAAATGCTTAATGATATTTTTTTGGTTTGATGAAAGTAGGCTCATATACTCCTCTTTTTTGCACCGCGATAGCGGTGTCCATCTAACATTTGCTTAACCTGGAATGCGTCATTGGCGCGAAACTTGCCGAGCGTAGCGACTGCAAAAAGTGTGACAATAGCATTCTCAGGTTGAAGCTTTTGTT
>LVBR01000017.1 GCA_001604495.1 Acholeplasmatales bacterium Tener_01
TTATTAATTTTAACAAATGATGGTGCTTTGTCTAATTCACTAATGAATAGTGATAAGCATGTTGAAAAGGAATACATTGTTAAAGTTAAAAACCAAATAACAGATGAGTTTATTAATAAAATGAGTAGTGGTGTAGTAATTGATGGTAAATTAACAAAAGAAGCGCAAGTTACAAAAATTAATGACTTTACTTTTAAGATTATTATAACTGAAGGGCGTAACCGTCAAATTAGAAAAATGACTAAAGTTTGCCTAAATCAAGTAGTTGATTTAGAAAGAATTAGAATTGGAAAAGCTAATTTAGGCGACTTAAATTTAGGTGAAGTAAAAGAAGTAAAATTAAATGATTTAATCTAAAATGTCTAGTTTAAGCTAGACATTTTTTTAATGACTAATTATTCCCATTTGTCATATAAAAGTAGTCAAATAATTAGCACAAATGACTTGACAGTGCTAAAAATAGTGCTATAATATAATTAGCAATCGAGATAACATAGTGCTAAAAGGAGGCTCTTGATGATTTCGAGTAGAAAAAAACTTATACTTAAAGCTATCGTCGAAGAGTTCGTTAGGACTAATGAACCTGTTGGTTCAAAAGATTTAGTTACTACTGAACGCTTTGGTTTAAACAATGTTTCTAGTGCCACAATCCGTAATGATATGATGGAACTAGAAAAAGAAGGCTTAATCACTAAGACTCACCTTTCAAGTGGAAGAGTTCCTAGTGAAGAAGGTTATCGTGTCTATGTAAAAGAGATCTTAAATGATCGTGATAATCACAAGAAAGCAAAGTTTCCGATGATTGATGAAATCTTTGAACGTGCTGAAATTAGTCGTGAAGAAGCTATAAAAGAAAGTATGGCTTTGGTTACTAATTTGACTAACTACGCTTCAATTGTTATGGGAACAAGCGGCTACCTTTCAAAGATTAAAAAGTTGCAATTTGTTAAGTTGAGTGAATCACATGGTGTAATCTTGATGGTTACTGACCATGGTTATGTTGAAAGTAAGAAGATTGTTATTCCTGATAATATCGAAATGCGTGATATGGAGAAAGTTGTGGCTTTACTTGATGAGACACTTCACAACTGTCCAATCCATGATATTGAAAGAGTAATCAGAGAACGTCTTAATGAAGAAAACATTCATTCTTATATGAACTATTATGATGAATTAATTGGTGCTTTGGTTAAGACATTTACTGAGATGGCTAAAGATAAGTATTTCTTAGCTGGTCAAAGCAATATCTTAAATCAACCAGAGTTCCAAGATGTCAATAAAGTTCAAGAGATGCTTCAAGCAATCGAAAGACGTGAGATATTTAAGACTGTCAATGCCAGTGATAATGGTATAACTATTAGAATTGGTAGTGATAATACAATAAAGGCAATGGAAAACTGCACTATGATTAGTGTTCCTTATGAGATTAGTGATGACGACTTTGGTGTTATTGCAATCTTAGGACCTACAAGAATGGAATACCAAAAAGTAATTCCACTTCTTGAATACATTGCTAAAAATATTAAGAAAGTGATGTGAAATAATGCATAATAGATATCGTGAAGAAGAAAAAGAATTAGAAGAAGAAAAAAAGAATGAGGAAGTTCCATTAGAAGAAGATTCTAAAGAGGAAGAAGAATGCGATATCGAGGCATTAAAGGAAGAAGTTAAAAAGTACAAAGAACAATATCTTAGAGTTTTAGCTGATAGCGAAAACTTTAAAAAGCGAATCGATGAAGAACGTATTCGTGAAAGAAAATATGGTTCTCAAAGAGTACTTGAGAAATTGATTCCTTCAATCGATATATTCGATAAAGCAGTTAACATTCAAACTGATGACGAGAAATTAAAGAATTTCTTGATTGGGTTTGAGATGATTAATAACAACCTTAAACAAACTTTATCTGAAGAAGGTGTAAAGAAGATTAAGGCTGTTGGTGAAAAGTTTGATCCTAGGTATCACCATGCTGTTGAGACAGAATGGAACAGCGATTATGAAGAAGATGTGATTCTTAGTGAAATGCAAACTGGTTATATGTATAAAGACCGAGTTTTAAGACCTTCACTTGTTAAAGTGAATAAAAAAACTGAAGTTAAAGAAGAAGAAAATTAGTAAAAAGGAGATATAAATTATGGCAAAAGTTATAGGTATTGATTTAGGTACTACGAATTCATGTGTAGCTGTTATGGAAGGCAGTGAAGCAAAAGTTATAGTTAATGCTGATGGTGAAAGAACAACTCCAAGTGTTGTAGCATTTAAGGATGACGAAATTCAAGTTGGTAAGACTGCTAAACGTCAAGTTATTACTAACATTAATACAGTTTCATCTATCAAGAGAAAGATGGGATCTAATGAAAAAGTTCATGTAAATAATAAAGATTACACTCCTCAAGAGATCAGTGCAATGATTTTACAAAACTTAAAAGCTACAGCTGAAGCTTATCTTGGTCAAAAAGTTACAGATGCAGTTATCACTGTTCCTGCATACTTCAATGACTCACAACGTCAAGCTACAAAAGATGCTGGTAGAATCGCTGGTTTGAATGTACTTCGTATCATCAACGAACCAACTGCAGCAGCATTAGCATATGGTATTGATAAACTTGATAAAGAACATACTATCTTAGTATATGACTTAGGTGGTGGAACATTCGATGTAAGTATTTTGTCACTTGCTGATGGTACTTTTGAAGTTATTTCTACTGCTGGTAACAACCGTCTTGGTGGTGATGACTTTGACCAAGTAATCGTTGATTATTTAGTTAGTGAATTCAAGAAACAAGAAGGCGTTGATTTAAGTAAAGATAAGATGGCTTTACAAAGATTAAAAGATGCTGCTGAAGAAGCTAAGAAGCAACTTTCAACAACAACTAAAGCTGATATCAGCTTACCATTCATTTCAATGGGTGTTAATGGACCTGTCCATCTAAATACTTCACTTACAAGAGCTAAATTTGATGATTTAACAAGATACTTAGTTGAAAAGACTGTTGAACCAGTTCGTCAAGCACTTCGTGATGCTAAGATGACTGCAAAAGACATCGACCAAGTATTATTAGTTGGTGGATCTACTCGTATTCCTGCTGTTCAAGAACTTGTTAAACGTGAACTTGGTAAGGAACCTAACAAGAGCGTTAACCCTGATGAAGTTGTAGCTATGGGTGCCGCAATTCAAGGTGGTGTTTTAACTGGTGATGTTAAAGACGTATTGTTACTAGATGTTACACCTCTATCACTTGGTATTGAAACATTAGGTGGTGTATTTACTAAATTAATCGAACGTAATACTACTATCCCTACTTCAAAATCACAAGTATTCTCTACAGCTGCTGATAATCAACCTGCTGTTGATATCCATGTATTACAAGGTGAACGTCCAATGGCTGCTGATAACAAGACATTAGGTCGTTTCCAACTTGGTGATATTCCTCTAGCACCTCGTGGTGTTCCTCAAATCGAAGTTACATTCGATATCGATGCTAATGGTATTGTTAATGTAAGTGCTAAAGATTTAGGTACTGGTAAGAGCCAATCTGTTACTATTCAAAGTGGTAGTGGCTTAAGCGAAGAAGAAATCAAGAGAATGGTTCGTGAAGCTGAAGAAAATGCTGAAAGCGATAAAGCTCGTAAGGAAGAAGTTGACCTTCGTAATGAATGTGAACAAATCTTATTAAGCGTTAAGAAGAGCGTTGAAGATTTAGGAACAGAAGTTACTGATCAAGAAAAGAGCGATATTGATAGTAAATCTAAAGCATTAGAAGATGCTCTAAAGGGCAGCGATATTAATGATATCAAGGCTAAGAAAGAAGAATTATTAAAAGCTAGTCAAAATGTAGCTATGCGTGCTTACCAAAAGGCTCAACAAGCCCAACAAGCTCAAGCAAATAATAACGGCGCTGGTCAAACAAATGATGATGGCAGCGTAAATGGAGACTACGAAGATATTAAGTAATTTGGATTGGATAGATAAATGGCCAAAAGAGATTATTATGAAGTGTTAGGTGTCAGTAAAACTGCATCTGATGAAGAAATAAAGAAAGCGTATCGTACACTTGCGAAAAAATATCATCCAGATGTTTGTAAAGAGCCTAATGCTGAAGAAAAATTTAAAGAAGTACAAGAAGCTTATGATGTTTTAAGCGATCCCCAAAAACGTGAGCAATATAATCAATTTGGTCATGAAGGACCAAACATGGGTAATGGTTTTGGCGGATTCGACTTCAATGGCTTTGGTGGCGGATTTGAGGATATCTTTTCTTCATTCTTTGGAGGAAGGAGATCTCAATCTTCAACAACATCAAGCGCTAGAGGCCGTGACTTAAAAATCAATTTAACTTTAACATTTGAAGAAGCTGCGTTTGGAGTAGAAAAAGAAGTAACAATTAATCGTTACGAAACTTGTCCAAAGTGTAGTGGTCTTGGTGCTGAAAGTAAGAGTGATGTTGAAGTGTGTCCTAAATGTCATGGACGTGGAAGAATTGTTGTGGAACAAGCTACAATTTTAGGTCGTATTCAAACTGAAACTGTCTGCCCAACATGTGGTGGTAAAGGTAAAGTTATCAAAAATAAATGTCCGAACTGTGGTGGTGAAGGACGTGTTAAGAACGCTTCTAAAGTTAAGATTAAGATTCCATCAGGATGTCAAGATGGTCAAGGCTTTAGAATGAGCGGTTATGGTGATTGTGGAATGAATGGTGGAGCAAGTGGTGATTTATACATCAATGTCACTGTTAAACCACATGAATTCTTTGAACGTGATGGACTAAATATTTATATTGAAGTTCCAATCACATTCAGCCAAGCAGCCCTAGGTGATTCTATCGTCGTCCCAACAATCCATGGTGATGTAAGCCTAAAGATTCCTAGTGGAACTCAAAGCGGAACTAAATTCAAACTTAACGGAAAAGGTATCTTAGATGGTAGAACTGGTAACCAAGGTAGTGAATTTGTCATTGTTAAATTAATTACCCCAACAAAACTTACCAGCGAACAAAAAGAATTGTTTACTAAACTATCTAAGACAAACGAAAAGAATGAATCTGTCTTTGATCGAATTAAGAAATTCTTTAAAGGCGATAAATAAGAAAATGAGTCTTTTTAGACTCATTTTTTTCTATTTTGATATATTAATTAAAGTGATATTTAATTTCTTTAGAAAAAAACAGCTTTTTTTTGTTATAATAGTATGAGGTGAGAAAACTATG
>LVBR01000018.1 GCA_001604495.1 Acholeplasmatales bacterium Tener_01
TTAAAGACAGTGCTGTTTACTTTGGATGCGATGGCTTAGATGGAATTGATTCATCAATCGAAGGATTTGATATTAATACAATCCCTCAAGAAGTTTCATACTTATCACACTTCAACAGCAAAGCAACAAGCGGTGCTGCAAAAGAATACATTGATAAATATGTAGCTAAATATGGAGCAGAAACACTAAATCAATTTGGTGCATCTGCATATGACTGCGTATATGCAATTTATGAAGCATTAAAGATTGCTTATGAAAAAGATCCTAATAGTGTTACTCCACAAGTTGCTGCAAAAGTTTTGTGCGAAACATTAAAAGAAATATTCCAAGGTGGCTTTACATTTACTGGTGTAACAGGAACTAATATTAAATGGGATTCTAATGGCTACGTTGATAAAGCAGCTGTTAAATATGTTGTAAAGGAAAAGAACAAATAAAAATAATAAAAAATGATTGATTTTATAAACACATTCATTAACGGTCTTAGTTTGGGTGGTATATATGCAATGATTGCCTTAGGTTACACTATGGTATATGGTATTGCAAAGATGCTTAATTTCGCCCATGGTGACATAATAATGGTTGGTGGTTACACATTATTCATAACTATCGGACTACTTGGTAGTCCAATACTAGCCATTATTTGTGCTATAGTACTGTGTGGTTTATTAGGCGTCCTTATGGAGAAACTAGCATATAAACCACTTAGAGGTGCATCACCTTTAGCAGTTTTAATTACTGCAATTGGTGTCAGCTACCTCCTTCAAAGCCTAGCACAAATCATCTTTGGAGCTGGAACTAAGTATGTTAATATGCCCAACTGGGGATCAATTACACTCGGAAGTTTAAGAATTCAAGTTTATACTTTAGTTACTTTGATTGCTTCAGTTGTAATAATGGTCGCTTTGAGTGTTTTCATCAAATACTCAAAAACTGGTCGAGCAATGATTGCAGTTTCAGAAGACAGAGCTGCAAGTGAACTAATGGGTATAAGTGTTAATACGATCATTACGATTACGTTTTTAATTGGTGCGATGCTTGCGGCTGTTGCCTCAACATTCTACCTATTAAAAGCTCCTTCAATTTCTCCAACATTTGGTTCAATGCCAGGTATCAAAGCCTTCACAGCTGCCGTTATCGGTGGAATTGGCTCAATTCCTGGTGCTATGGTTGGTGGAATATTGCTTGGTGTTATCGAAGTATTCTGTAATAGCATTCCTGCTATTGCTCCATACACTGATGCCATCGAGTTCACAATCTTAATTATCATTTTGCTTGTACGTCCTACTGGCTTACTTGGTAAGAAGAGGAGGGAAAAAGTATGATGAAATTAAGTAATTTAAAGAAAAACTTTAAGCTTAAACATTATATTAATTATATTGGTGTAGGATTTGTAACTATTCTATTTACAATCCTTAGTTTAACAGGCAATGCTTCAATTTCTGTACAGTTCTTACTAGAAAAGATTGCAATTAGTATTATCCTTGCAGTATCTTTAGGATTAGTTGTTGGGTTCTTGGGAGAACTATCACTTGGACATGCCGGCTTTATGTGTATTGGCGCATATATTGGAGGAAAAGTATCAGCTCTACTTGAAGGATCAATGGGAGTTGGATTTGGTAATTTAGTGATTTCACTAATTGTTGGGGGAATTGCCGCAAGTATTTGTGGAGTAATAATAGGACTGCCTGCCCTTAGACTTCGTGGTGACTACCTTGCAATTGTAACACTAGCGTTTGGTGAAATAGTTAAAACTATATTTATTAACACATCTAACGAATCATTTGGTGGTGCAACTGGACTGTCAACTCCAAGATATAACAGACAATACTTATTCATTTTTGCCTTTGTTTTGGTTTTAATAATGTTATTTGTTATTCAAAACCTAATAAGAAGTAAACATGGTAGAGCAATTACCGCTATTCGTGATAGTGAAATTGCTTCCCGTGCAACCGGAATTAATGTAACAAAATATAAATTACTAGTATTTGCCTTATCAGCATTCTTTGCAGGTATTGCGGGTGTACTATTTAGTTTTTCAAATTACCGTGTTCAATGCACAAAATTTGATTATAACTATTCAATCGAAATACTAGTAATGGTTGTATTAGGTGGTATGGGTAATATCACTGGTGGTATTATATCAGCTTCCCTAATTACAATCCTACAAGTTCAACTAGCCACAATCTTAAGTGGTAACTTGGCTGTACTTCAAAACGTTTTATATGCTTTAGTATTAGTTTTAATCGTTATTTATAATAATGCTCCAGGATTAAAAGGCTTTAGAGAGAAATATAACATTAAATTGCTTCTATCGAAACTATTTAAGAAGAGGCAAGATCCATCAAATGTTCGTGACGATGAGGCTAAATGGGACCGTATTCCAACAAAAATCAATGTTGATGACCTGCTATCAATGGATATAGTAGTTACTGAATCGGTCACAAAACCAGATAAAGGTGGTAAGAACGATGAGTGATTTCGTTTTAGAAACTAAGAATCTTGGTGTCTCTTTTGGTGGATTAAAAGCTTGTAGCGAAGTAAACATCCAAATCAAAGAAAAAGAGATTTATGGACTTATTGGACCTAATGGAGCAGGTAAAACAACAATATTCAACCTTATTACCGGAATCTATGCCCCAACAACTGGTAAGATTTATTTGTGTGGTGAGGAATTAAATAAACTTTCACAAGAAACAATATGTCATAAGGGAGTGGCTAGAACTTTCCAAAACATTCGTTTATTTAGCAATATGACTGTTATTAGAAATGTTATGGTAGGACTACACAACCGTAGTGAGTTTAAGTGCTCATTTATTGAAAGTGCCTTAAGACTTCCTCGTCAGTTTAAAGTAGAAAAAGCTATGAGAGAAAAGGCTAAAGAGATTTTAAGAATCTTTGGTTTAGAAGAAGAACGCAATAACTTGGCTTGTAACCTTCCTTATGGAATGCAAAGAAAGCTAGAAATTGCAAGAGCCTTAGCCACAAACCCTAAGCTTTTACTGCTTGATGAGCCGGCTGCGGGAATGAATCCTAATGAGACAATGGAACTTGTTGAAACGATTAGAAAGATTCGTGAAATGTTCGGTATAACAGTACTTTTAATTGAACATGACCTTAAATTTGTATCAGGTCTATGTGAAAGAGTAACTGTTCTTAACTTTGGTAAAGTTTTAGCAACAGGAACAGTAGATGAAGTACTTAATGACCCTGAAGTAATTGAAGCTTATATTGGAAAGAAGGATGATGAATAATGGCACTACTAGAAGTTAGTAACTTAAATGTTTATTATGGCGTCATCCATGCTTTAAAAGGTATAAGTTTTGAAGTTGGTGAAGGAGAGATTGTAGCACTAATTGGATCTAATGGTAGTGGTAAATCCACAACTATGAAAGCTATTAT
>LVBR01000019.1 GCA_001604495.1 Acholeplasmatales bacterium Tener_01
ATTAAAACAACAAAACAAAACACTCCTGAAAACTCCAAAACAATGCAAAAATGAAATTTTGATATTGCTTCCCGAAAACACCATGCGCAAATATTGTATAATATTATATTTCAATACATTAGAAAATTAAGCGAAAAAACATGACAAACTTTCTCCGAATGATTAAGTTTAAGTTATCAACAGTTTTAACAGCATAACTTTTTTAATTTTTATTAATTTATATAACTTAAATAATATACAGGCATAAAATAATGTTGTATATATGTGTGTATCATACAGTTGTAATTAATATCTGCTTCCTGTAAACTCCATTTATTAAGCGATGTGTAACGTGTTAAAATACAAATAGATGCAATATGTATAGTATGAAAAAAATTGATATATAGTAGCATCCCGAAATCTCCAAAATAGGATAAAATATTAACATTAAAATAACTTATGTAAATCAATAAAAATGACAGATAGAGAATATATGATTTTTATATGATAGAAAGAGTGGTGTATTCCCCAAAACTCCAAAATGATAATACATACAATAAATTGAATATCAATAAATAATGTATCATATAAAGGTTAAGAAATAATTATATTGCTTATCTTCCTGAAAACTCCATTTAAAAGATTGAGGTTGATATTGTCATAAACCAGAAATAATGAAGGATATATAGAATGCAAGTAAATAAAATCAAGAAAGGATAAAGTCTTCCTGAAATCTCCAAAAAAAATAGTCGAAAAGGGCTAAAAAATGAGAAATAACAAAAGATATTAACAGGTATAAGTGCTAAGAAAGAGTGCCAAAAAAGGAGGAGTTTAGTTTAAACAGATTGGACCATCGGTTTGAGATAAAAAAATCGATAAAGAGGTTTACATCATTATCAGTACAGGGAGAAATTGAGATAATGCCATCAAAAATTGAAAGATGTGCCTGGTAAAGATTATTATCTATGGAGTTTAGAAGAAGCAAATAGGAATCCAGTCCATCATAACGTATAAGTAAGGGTGATAGGAAAAAGGGTAAGTCAACGTTTACCCTCGTTATCTTACAAACAGAAATGTTTTACAAATCCAATCCCTTATTTTTGTTCCGTATGTACTCATTGATGAGGTGTATAAAATCGTGGTGTACTTTCTCTTTACAGGAATAGCCATACAAAACCATATTACAGGCTTCTTCTTGTTCGGGTGTGGGGTTGAGCTTCAGCAACTCAAACGCTGCTTTATATTGGCTTTCTGTGGGGATATATTCCCCCCCCGCTGTTGAGTAATCAAACTTTGAAGTTGAACGCCTTTTTTCGGCTCTTTGCTCTTTACGTTGGTAGTATGCTTCTCTGTATGCCGTATCGGTTGCCATACGTTCAGCAAATTTACGCTTTTGGGCTTTAGTGGGTTTCCATTTGTATCTCATATCCTTTTGTTTTTTGTTCCCCTTGTACCTTGCTAACGGTTAAACGGTACAACAAAGATACAAAAAGATACAAAACAAACAACTAATAAAACAAACTATTTATTAACATACAATCAATAAAAAAGCCCCTTTTATGGGGCTGTATTCGTG
>LVBR01000020.1 GCA_001604495.1 Acholeplasmatales bacterium Tener_01
CTATTAGAGAATACTTATTAAAAAAAATTGAGGAATAATTCCTCAATTTTTATTTTTCTTCTTTCTCTTCTTCTTTTTCTTCTTTAGGTTCTTCTTTTTTAGTATCTTCTTTTACAAAAGCGCATGCAATACTATATGCAACTGGGCATTGCCATTCATCACCTTTGAAGTTCTTAATTAGTCCAATAATCCATAGAACTAGTGGAACAATAGCAAGTAGTCCAAATACCCAACTGAAATCGTAAACGCCTGCTGCACCTAAAATTGCACTAATAATAGAAGTAGTTATTGATATAATTGTAGCACATGCAGAAACAACGATTGAAGAAACTAAATTTCTCTTTTCTTCTAAAGTTAATTCCTTTTCAACTGCTAATGTAACAATTGCAAATGGGAATAATACCCATGATAAACCGAAACATACATTCTTTTCCATTCCTAAATACTTTTTGTTTTCTGACATATTTTTCTCCCCTTTTCAAATGTATTTATTCAAATGTTTTACTACCTCACATAAAGGTAGTCCCATTACATTGTAATAGTCTCCGTCAATTTTTTCAATATATTTGCCAAATATTCCTTGAATCGCATATGATCCTGCTTTATCATATGGTTCACTTGTTTTAACATATTCACAAATTTCTATATCACTCATTTTTCTAACATAAACAGTAGTTGTTTCAACAAAATTAGTGTAATCATCTTTCTTTCCTAAGAAAACTCCTGTATGTACATAGTGACTTCTTCCAGAAATCTCTTTTATCATTCTTTTAGCATCATTGATATCTTTAGGTTTTTCTAAAATATGCCCATCTACTTCAACTATTGTGTCACAACAAAGCAATACATCTTTATCAAATTTTTCACAATAAGCCAGTCCTTTTTTCAAAGCAGTTTTTAAAACGTAGTCTTTAGGGTTATTCTCTTTAACATCCTCAAAAACATCAATTATTTCCACTTTGAATGGAATTTGTGCCATTTGTAAGATTTCTTTCCTTCTTGGTGATTGAGAGCCCAAAATAAGCATGATATTTCACCTAGATTCCATTTGATTCTGTTTTGCTTCTACTAAGTGGCATAGATTTTTCCTAACGTCTAAGGAAGGATATTTTCCATGTGCAACTTCAAGCGCCCAGATAATTGCCCCTGTTGCAGGTGGAGCATTTAACACAATGATGTTACAATTCTTTTTAGTGTAGAAAGCTAGTCTTTCTTTCAATGTATCAATTAATATAGGTGAACCACCTTTAACATAGACGCTTCCAGCTAAAACTACATCAACGCTATCACCAAAATCTAAATTGACAATACAACCACCAACACTACGTGCCAAGTTGTTAGCCATTTCTTTTAATAAATCAATTGATACTTCATCGCCTTTATTGGCATATTCAAATACTTTCTTGCATAGAATTGGATAGTCTTTTCTTTTCTTAGAAAGATTGTTACTAATAGCATCCATCATATAATATGGATTTGTTATTTCTAAGAATTTTAAGACATCACATTCAAGCATCGTCTTTTTACCAAAGCGATAGAAATAATTGAATACTTCGCTTATTGCGCGACGTGCAAGATAACTTCCACCAGCCTTGTCACCAACTATATCACCGATACCACCAACTTGTAAATAGTTGCCATGGGAGTCGATACCCCCACTACATGTACCAGTGCCGTTGATTGAACATACACCAAAGCCGTTAGTTGATGCGGCTTTTATTGGTAAAAAAGCATCGTTTGCAACAACATACTTTTTAAAACCCAAATTAGCTACAACTTCTTCTAATTTCTCTTTTTGGATTGGTGTATCACACCCTGCAAGTCCAAACACAGCTGCCGAAACATCACTAACATCAATATTATTTTTCTTAAATAATTCATCAAAGTACTCTTTCATTACCCTAAAGCTTCCACTAAAACTATCAGGTAATGCTTCATGTGAACAAGTACCACCACGAACGGCATCAACAAACTCACCATTATCAGTAAATAAGAAGTAATCGGTTTTAGTATTACCTCCATCAACACCAACAATATATTTCATTACTTTTCATCCTTAAAAAACTGTGGTAAGTGAGCTTTATGAACTTCAAGTAGTTCATCAAAGCAAGGTTTAGCCTTTTTATAGTCCCCAACAAGTGGATTAACTAGTAATGCACGAAGTGCTTCATCCTTATCACCAGTTAGTGCAGCTTTAACAGCATGTTTTTCATATGCTTTAACTTGCTTCATAAGTTCTTCAATATGAGGATTATGGTAATTAGTCTTAATTACTTTAGCACCATCACGGCCAATTCTAGCACATACTTCAACAGCATCATTATCATCCATGAATGGAATAGCACCATTATTTAAGCAATTGACAACTTGAATGTCATTAATATCGTTATAAATAGAATTAACCAAGTTTATTGCTACTTCACTATAACGAGCTCCACCCCTCTTTGATAGTTCTTCAGGTTTAGAGTATAAAGTGACATCACTATATTTTTCTAGAAGTGTCTCTTCAATTTCCATGCATACCTCACCTCTACACTTTTCAGCTGCTTTTGCTTTTTCAAGTTGCGCATCTTTGTAGTAATAGTAGATTAGGTATGATGTTGGGATGGCCCCAACAACCTTTATAAGATCATGAGTGAAACTGAATGCTGGAATGTTACTCATAACAGCACCATTGACACCTTCATCGATAGCTTTTTGTAAGTAGTCAACACCATCTTGTCTAATTCCTGTTATCCATGCAAGGTGATTTAGACCAATGTATTCAACTTCAGCATTAGGAAGTTCCATCTTTTTCTTAATAGAATCGATGGTATTGATAGGAACATTACATAGACCTAACATCTTAATCTTTGTATTATTCAAAACTGCTTCAGCAATCATTCCACTAGGATTACTGAAATTGATTAGCCAAGCATCAGGACAAAGCTCTTCCATTTTGTGGGCGATTTTCATAATCTCAGGAATAGTACGCATGCCTTTAAAGAAACCGCCAATTCCATTTGTTTCTTGGCCCAATAGTCCATACTTAAGAGGAATCTTTTCATCAAGTACTCTTGCAGGAAGTTTTCCAACTCTTATTTGTGCTAAAACAAAGCTAGCACCTTTTAGTGCTTCATCTAAGTCTTTTGTTAGAACAACCTTACATCCCATATCGGCATGTTCAATCATTCTTTTAGCTAGTCCCCCAACAATATTTAATTTACGATCTTCGATGTCCATTAAATATAATTCTTTCAAAGGAAGTGATTTTTGCTTATTAATCAATCCTTCAATTAATTCTGGAGTGTATGTACTACCAGCCCCAATAATAGCAATTTTTAATTCCTTCATGCCTTCTCCTCCACTTTATTACTATTT
Source organism: Acholeplasmatales bacterium Tener_01 (assembly GCA_001604495.1). Taxonomy (GTDB): domain Bacteria; phylum Bacillota_I; class Bacilli_A; order ML615J-28; family CAG-698; genus Tener-01. The sequence continues at coordinate 3,361 of LVBR01000020.1, forward strand.
TATTATAGCACAATTCGGCAATTGTATATATAACTAAAACGTTTTATTCAAAAACTATTATAAAAAAGTGTATTATACACCTCTGTATAATACACTTATTCTTATTCAGTATATGCTCCATTAATAATAGAACAATATGTTTGGCTTCTTTCTTCACCAGTTGAATTATTCTTAATAGTGACAGTGTATTCTACACTTGTTGTGTAGTTAGGAACTCTAACAACTCTGCCATTATCGCTTAGAATACTTGGATCACTTGATTTTGCACTGATAGTGTAGTTACCACTTTTAGTCATTGCCTCATACAAATCAAATTCAGCTTGAACACATTCAATAAATAATTCCCATAGTTCGCCGTTATTATAAAGCAATGTTTGAGGACAATCTTTACCAGTAAATGCGTTGTGACCAACAACTCTACTGATGTCTAAATTCCACTCATCCATCAGTCTAGCCACAAGCTCAGCAGTCATTTGATAAGTAAGCCATAAGTCACTACCCTTATTACAAGCAGTTTCAATTCCAATAGAATTGTTATTACCACCACGTGTGCCAATTACTCCACCATAAACTTGGGTGAAGCAAGCCCACGGAGTTCCCATATAGATTTCACCATTTTCTATCTTGTAACTTGGTCCAAAATAAGTAAATGCATTTAGAGGGTCGCTTAAAGTCTTTGGAGCCCCACTACTACTTTTACCATCGATTGGAACTTCAATGCTTGTTAAAACGCCGTTGACAGTGAAATAGTAACCTGTAGAACTCTTAGTGTTCTTAACAACACCAAAAGTAGGCTTATCATTGGTGTTAGTCTTAACACCAGTTGGGATCCACTCAAACTTAACACCAGTTCCGTCCCCTGCATGCCATGCTACCATCGTATCATCTAAGATATGGTAGATTCCATCATTACCAGTAGTATAGTGAATTGATGACTTACCAGCACTACCACTGGTTGCAAAATAATTAGCATTAGCACGACCTGTAGAGCCACTACTAGCCCCTGCAGTATAGTGGACACAAATAAATTCGTTACTTGTCTTCTTGCCCCCATGGTTTTTATCTTTATTTGGATTATTGTCAATCTCTGCTTGGAACGCTTCGTAGCTTCGATCTACTTCATATTTATAATTAAATAATAAATCACTTGCACTACAAAATACATCAGTATCATAAACGTAAGCAACTGGAAGTTTTCTTGTTACGTGAATATTAGCATTGTGACTAGAATTAATAACTTTAAAGAAGCTATCTTCCTTACTGCTTACAGTAACACCAAATGTAAATTTGATGTTCTCTTTACCACTGACATATGCTTCTATTTTTGTATAGCCATTACTTACTCCAATTATCTTTCCACTTTCAACTTTTACAATACTATTATCTAAACTTCGATATTCGATATTTCCATTTTCGCCATAAAGTTTGGCAGTAAGTTTAAGTTCTTCACCAACGCCTATTACATTAGAACCATTTACTTTAATATCAATAAACGGATCAATCACAACATCAATATACATTTCAACATTGAAATCATTATTATCTAAACAAACAACAGTAATCTTAGCACTACCAACTTTCAAAGCTGTAAGTTTTCCTTCTTCGTCTACACTAATAACACTATTATCACTTGAAATAAACTTTAGTTTTTGATTTGTGGCATCAAGAGGACTAAATATCCATTCAAGTTGTAATGTATCAAATCGATACATTTTGGTAGTAATATTAGTTACATTGAAGCTAGTAACAGGAGTAGATGCACTCCAAGATGCATATAAAGTGGTGTCACCAGTTAATGACTTAGTATTAGTGACCTTGATTCCATCTTCTGTCACCCATCCTAAGAAATCTCTTCCATCATCAACTTCTATTCCAATTAATTCAACATTTTCTTTTGTATTATATTTCTCAATTAAATAATTAGGAATTGGATAGCCTTCATATATCGCTTTAACATATTCAGTTTTCCAATAACTTGAAGTTCTTCCATTTAAATAATTATATAGTCTAAGTAGTCCAACATATGTACTATTCCAAGCTGTTTGATCTTTATTGATTTTAGTAACCTGTTCATCAAAAATATCCATCCACTTCATCCAGGCTTCATTGCCTTTAGCATTAATGAAATATCTATTGTCAACTTCACCCTTACCACTTTGTAAATATAGATTATATTTACTAGTATTACCAGCTTTCCAGCTTGTCATATTAGCTTCAATAAACTTATCTAAAGTAATAGTAACATCACACCACTCATAAAACTCTCTCCAAAACTGTTCAATAAACTCTTCTGGGGATGTGGCTGTGTGGTGAGTGTAGTGTCCATCTTCATAAACATAACTAATCAAATACTCCCCTTCAACAACTTTCTCAAAGTTAGCATAAAACTTCAAATTGCCAGTTGCATAAACTATGTTATTGATATAGTTCTTACTTCCTTTTTCTTCTGTCCAGCCTAAAAAACGATATCCATCTTTTTTAACTTTAGGTAAATAGAAAGTTTCCCCTTCGTTATATTCATATTTTATTTCACCTAATACCTCTCCACCATCCAAATCATATTCAACACTATATGATACAAATACATATTCCCAATTAGCATATAAAACTAAATCACCTTTAGTTTCACTAGTTATTTCAGTGATTATATTCTTTCCTTCACTATCTAGGCTCCATCCTAGAAAGTTAAAATCATCTTGATAAATATTAGGTAATTTATAATATGTTCCTTCAATATACTCAAATATAACATCACCTGGTAAATTAGCTTCTCCTAAGTTTTCATAAGTGATAGTATATTTAACTTCTATTTTAATTTCTTTCCAAACAGCTTTTAGTCCAATATCGCTACCTGTAAGTGAACTAGGAATAGTAAATGATTCCTTACCTTCACAATCAAAGAAATTACTTAAACCAAAGATTATCCACCCCCAAAAAACGAATCCCTCTTTTTCTGGATTAGGAATTATTAATTCACTTTCCTTTTCAAAAGAAGTTGGATAATCACCTATAAAAGCACCACCATCTAAATCATAATTAATTGTATATGTTTCAATAGTTGGACTATCTGGATCTTCCTCTTTCTCATCACCTTTTTGAGGATCTTCATTAACAATTTCTGGCTCTTTTTCCTTTTCTGGTTCTTTACTCTCACATCCAAAAAATGTTAATAAGCAAAGGATAGATAGAATAATTATAACTAACTTGATTTTCTTCATAATTCAATTTTTCACCTCATTAATTATTATGGTTTTCATAATACACTTGGGTCCAATATTTGTAATATTCGATTCCGCTTTCTTCTGCCTCTTTAATTTCTTCATCCCTCAACTTATAGGCTAATTCTTCGATTACGTCATTCTCTTCCAAGGTGAAACATCCTTTAAATGTAATATATTTGAATTCACCATCTTTATATATCAAAAATGTAAATCCAAAATCATCTTCAGAGATAATATTCATACTAGCACCTACAACATTGAATATTAAATCATGGCGTTTTTTATTGAAATAATCCATTACATAGCAAAACCCAGGACTTATTTGAATGTTTTTACTATTCGCTACATAATAATTGTCATCTAAATGTGCCTCGTATTCTCCCTCGTAAAACTTAATTAATTGTTCAATATTCTCATTTTTAAACAAACGTGAATTTACCCCGCCATGGCTAAAGATAGCCATATCTTTAACACTCAAAAGCTTATCACTATTTAAAATATAAGATAGTACTTCAAATAATGAATACTTTTCTCCCTCAACAATATCAATGTATGGATTAAAAATATAATTATCACATTTTTCTATAAACTCAAGATTATAATAAACATCTTTTATAAAAGAAAAGTCATTAAAAGAATTATATGAATAATAATACTTTGTTACCTCATCTTTGGTTATAGGGCACACAACAACACCTATATCATAATAAACATAAAACCAAAAATCTTGTTCATTTAGAAAATCAAAATCTATAGATATATATCTCTCATATTTTCCATCGTCATCTATAAATATAATTCGTTCCTCAGATTCTTGAAAATTGAGATTAAAGCAACCCAACAATATTTTTGCGTTTTCTACTTCTTTTAAAACAAAAACACTATCCCACCATACTGCAAATAGATTCCAATTACTAACATTAGAATCTTTTCCAGTAACATCACTTAGTGATAAGTATTCTTTCTTGTCTATTACTTCATAATATTCATCGCCACATACTTTACATCTATAAATCTTCTTACCTTCTACCTCATATGTAGGCTCAATTACTTCAACTAATTCATATTCGTGTTCTATTTTTTCTATAGTTTCAGTATAAGTGTCACCACACCTTGTACAAGTATATGTGATGATACCTTCTTCAGTACAACTAGCTTCTTTTGTAACTACTCCACTATCGTAACTATGACCTAAAGGAGGAATGATGGTTAGTGTTGAATAATCACATGTTCTACATTCATCATATTCATTATGACCACTTTTTGTACAAGTTGGTTCTAACGCCTCATGATGAATTAAATCATGTACATGTTCTTCTATTATTTCTGGCTCTTTTTCAGTATCTTCACTAATTGGTTTTTCTTCTTTACAACCAGCTAAAAAGAATAGACTTAGAAATAATAATAGATATCTAACACTTTTCATTTTTTATCCTCCTTTCATAACAAATAATTCTTATATATTAATTATAATAAAATCACGTATTTTAGTCAAATCGATAAAAAAAGTCTATTTGAATACATCAAATAGACTCATTAAA
>LVBR01000021.1 GCA_001604495.1 Acholeplasmatales bacterium Tener_01
TTCGATATCTAAATCCTTGTTAAAAGGAGTTTTAAGCTCTCTTACTAAAGTGATATGAGGATAGAATTCTCTATCTTCTACTTTAAAATTATTTTCCTTTAATTTTACGTGTAAAGAGCGTTGTAAATTTAGTAATTCTTTGGACTTTTCTATTTCTAAAATAACCATATCTTTTAGATTGGTAAGTTTAGATATTTTTAGCTTAAATTCACTAAACTCTACTTCATCAATAATTTTTCTTAATTTTTCGATTTTTTCACAGTTTAGCTCACCTAAAAACTCTAACGTCACATGGATGTTCGTTTTTGCCGTGAAATTGCCCCTAAGAGCGTTTTTTCTTACTCCCTCTTGTAATTTTATGACCCTAGATAGCGCTAGCGTCTCAAGTGAAATTCCAATAAAGCATCTCATAGGCTTATCCTTTCAATTATGTACAAAATTGGCGGGTCATTTACCTGGTTAATAAACTCATATTTTACCACCTCAAACTCATGTTGATCGATACCTGGTAAGAGTTCCATTAGCCCCTCATTTTCTTCCCTTCCACTAGGGCATCCAGGGTATGCCACAACCACACATACACCACCTTTATTAAGCATCTTAATTCCTTTAGTAACTCCAGCTATAGTTGAGGGTAAAAGTGTTGTTAATGTGTGTGATTTTGTAGGGAGATAGCCCAAATTAAAGATAATACCATCTACTTTTTCACCTATATCACTAATATACTCATGACTTTTTAATAAATATTCAATATTTTGATACTCTTTGCAGCGTTCTTTAGTCATATTGATAGCATCAATTTGAATATCAAAGGCATATACTTTCTTACAAATCTTAGCTAAAAACAAGGTATCATTACCTTTGCCACAAGTTGCATCGATTGCAATACTATTATTATTTAGATGATTTTTTAAAATGGTATGAGCCATACTCAATATTTTTTCCATATTAATAATCCAATTTATTGTCTATTTTAATTATTTGATATTTATTATCACTAGGATTAATAAATCCTAAGTAATAATTTTCAAGTTGTAACTTGTTTCCACTTCCGTATATATTATCACCTAGTATTGGATGAGAGATATATGCCATATGAACCCTTATTTGATGGGTTCTACCTGTTAAAATCTTAACATCAATTAATGATTTATCATCTTTATAAGATATTAAATCATATATAGTCTTAGCTTCTTTACCACTTTTAGTTACTAAATACTTATTGTTAATGTGGCGGTTTTTACCAATTTTAGCATCAACCAGACCGCTGGCAACCTTCCCTTTAACAACTGCATAATATCTTTTTTCAATCATTTGGTTATTCATTTGATAGAAAAGATGATAATAGCTTATGATATTTTTACTAAATAGTACCAGTCCTATAGTATCTAAATCAATTCTATGGACACATCTTGGTTTTAACGCTTCTCCTTTATTTAATAAATAATATGAAACATAGTTAAGTAGGGTTTCACTACTTTCACCATCACTATGGACTAAAACGCCTCTTTCTTTATTAATAACAATGATTTCACTATCTTCATAAACGATATCTATTGGATGATTAACACCCACTACATCGTTTATATCTAAATCCTTTAGATCGAAAATAACTTTGTTTCCTTCTTTTTTTACTAATTTGTTATTAATTAAGGTATTAATAAACTTATTAGGTAGATATATACTATTTAAATAATCTAATAAATCAATATCACTATCTAAAATTCTAATTACTTGATTTTTCATTTTGTTAAATTAAGAAATTCCTCTTCATTAATTACTTTAATACTATGAATATTTTCTATTCTATTTAAGGCATCTAGTTGTTTATTAGAAGGTGATTGAAACCTAACAACTATATCAACACTTCTATCAATACCATTTGATATAATTGCCCCTTTTATTTCAAGTATATTAAGAGCGCCTTTTTTAGTAATGCTACTTGGTTTACCTATTATTGCCACAACCTTATCTTTGAACGGATTGTCAGTAGCATTTTTATTAGTTTTTCTAAATCTATTTTTAGGTAAATAAAATCTTTCACTATTATATTTACCATAAATTAAACCTAAGGATTCCATTACTTCATCTAAACTAGATGAATTAGTACACTTTTCACACCTTTTAATTATCTCATAGCAAATATAGGCATCACTTAAGGCGTTGTGATAATCGTGCTCTACTTCTAAGTATTTACTGATTGTTCCAAGTTTGTGGTTAGGAATCTCTTCTTTCCATACTTTTTCACTGATTTTTAAAGTACATGCGATCTTACAATCAGGTTTTTCTAAATCATATTTATCAATTAACGCTTTTAATACATTAAGATCAAACATTGCATTGTGACTTATAACAACACTATTAAAATACTTTTTTATTCTGTCCCAAACGATATCAAATGTTGGGGCGCTAGCTACATCAGGTGGTGTAATATGGTGAATTAAAATATTGTATTCATTAAATTCTTCTTCTGGGTTAATTAAGTAGTATTCACTTAAGGCCACTTTATCATTTTTAACACCAATAATTCCAATGCTACAAGCACTTGTTAGATGGGAATTTGCGGTCTCAAAGTCTATTGCAATATAATCTAAATCAACATTTTCCATAATAATCTCTCTTTATATTATTATACACTTTTTAAGGCTAATAAAATATATTATTTATATATAATAAAAGCCTAGGATATTAATCCTAGGCAAATAGTATTAACTATTCAATAATATAGGCAGTCTTACGCCAGAAGTTAAGGAATGTATTAAGAGGGAATTCATAATATACAAATAATGGATTTCCATCTTTATCATTTCCAAAACGAGAATTGATATAAGGGTCATTACAAATAACTATTGTTTGACCATTTACAACCTTATATCCTCTAACAACAAGTAAATGTCCACCAGTGGTATATACACCACCGATATCACCTTTAACACTTGCGCCAATTGGGCCAACTGTTGCTAAGTGATATTTAAGTTCATCCCAACTTACCATATGACGAACATAGCTATCAAAGCCATATGCACCAATAACAGCAGTATTATATACCCAGTTACCATATGTTGGATTGTTATGTCCACGGTCAGCAACTAAATTTGCGATATAGCGGTTTTCGTATTGATCGTATTTAGAGAAATCTAAGCCTTTCCACTTAAGTAGCATAGTAGAAGTTGTGGCACTACAAATAACTCCACCGATTTCAGGAACAACATTTTGATTTACTTTTGGAACATCGTAATCAACGAAATCAGGTAACTTAGATGTATCAACATCATATTTATAGTTTTCATCAGTTAATCTCATTGTAATAGCAACTAAAGAAAGAACTGGACTATCAGCTTTTTCATTATCGCGTCTTAATACAATACGATATTGGAATGCACAGCCATCTTTTGTTGAAACTAAGATTTCATCAGTATCCATCTTAGCCATTGTATCATTTTGGTTATAGTAAAGGTTATTTCTTCCAAGTCCCCAAATACCATATGTGAAGTATTTGCTCCAGTTGTTTCCAACTTTAACTTTGACTAATAGTTCTGCTGTTGCAGTTTTACTAGTAACTGCAGCCCAAGAACCAACTAGTTCATAGAAGTTTAGAGTTTCATAGACACTAGAATCATAATATCCATAAACTTCACCTTTCTTTAATACAATTTTACCATCCTTTAATTCTAAGTTGTGTAAATTAGTAGAGCTAAATTCATTTGCTCTTTCAACAAAATAATGCAAGTTCATTTTCTTTGAAGCGATTGTCTTAACTGTAAATTCTTTTTCCATACTGCTTTCTCCTACTGTAAGTTTTACTTTCAAAATAACATCAATCTCATTCTCTTTAAAATTAACAACGCCGTTTTGTGAAATAACATCACTTCTACTGCTAGTCCATGTGGCACTAACACCATAATTATATGAAGTTGATAAAGTCAAGTTTGTAGTTACTACACTATCTATTGTAATAGATTCCATTACTTTACTCAACCTTTTTTCATTACTCCATGGTTTGATATTAACCCCATAGGTCTTATCGATATCAACATCACCATGAGTAAATGTGGCATATAGCTTAACTAATACGATACTATCAGTATAGAACACTTCACCCTTATCGCTAAGTAATGTTCTATTTCCAGAAGTCCAATCGATCATAACTCCATTAATTATTGTAGGTAAGTCGATATCATCACTTGTTACATTAGGGATAGTTATTTGTTTAATAACTTCGTTAATTAACTCTTCACTAGTCTTTTCTCTTTCAATTATATTAATAGTGAATTCCTTAATAACATCCTCTAAAGTTAATGTAACTTTCGCAGTTCCTACTTCAAATGCGGTTACGATACCATTTTTATCTAAATTGATATAATCTAGGTCATTTGTTTTAAAAGTAACTTTTTCGCTTGAATTAACTGTATTATATTCGATTTTATATGTGTCACCAACTTGAATAGTGACTGATGCTTGTGGCAAGATGATATCAGGTAATACTTTTTCACTTACTTCAATATCAAATGACACTTTAATTGATGGTGCTGCTTTTGCCCTAATTGTAACTTGAGCAGTGCCTCTAGCTTTTGCGGTTACTTTACCACCTTCAACAGTTAAGATATCTTCATTGCTAGAAAAGTATTCTATTTCTTTATCTGTAGCCTCAAGTGGAAGTAAGCTTGCATCTAAGTAAGCAACGTCACCAACAGTTAATCTTTTAACCATATTACCAATTAGTATTTCTTCTGGTAATATATCTTCTTCTACCTCTGTCTTTGGATCAACAATTGGTGGATCAACTACAGGGTCACCACCGCTTGGCTCTACTTTAGCATTTTCGCACCCAAATAGCACAAAAGCTAAAAATAAAACTATCAAAAATAATATATGTTTTCTCATATTAAATCATCCTTACTTTATTATTATACCATTTTTTTAAAATCTATCACAACTTTATTTTATAAAATGATAATAATCGCGCTAAACGCTATCATCTTTCATTTTAGAGCCGTTTATTGTATAATAATAAAGAGGTGATTAGCGTGATAGATAAAAAACAAGACATTAAAGTAATAGATAAGAATATGGCTGATGCCACTTTAGAGAAAAAGGAAACAATTTGGATTGATGCCTTAAGCGATAACTTTACAATCCACGGTCTTTACTGGGTAAAAGAGAACAAAAACTACCATAGACTACCAGATACCCTAGAGACTCGAAGCAACCTTTTAGCTTTAGCATCTCACCCAAGTGGTGCTTTTGTATCATTCATTACTGATTCCCAATCTATTAGCGTTCGTGTTACAAACTCATCTGCTAGTTACATGGCACATATGAGTGCTTGTGGGCAATGTGGACTTGATTTATATGCTAAAGTAGATGATGAATATATCTTCCTTGCCACAACAAAAATAAATAAAGCCGAATTTGAAATAACTATGGTTAAAAACCTAGACAAAAAACTTCGTGAGTTTAGGTTATATCTACCAATTTATGTATCACTACTTAAACTTGAAATTGGCTTTGACAGTGAGGCACAAGTTATTAATCCATGCGACTTAAGACGCGATACAATCATCTGGTATGGAACAAGCATCTCTCAAGGTGGATGTGCTACCCGTGGAGGTATGTCATCAAGTGCTATCCTAGAGCGTATGCTTAAAAAATATGAAGTTTATAACTTTGGTTTTAGTGGTAATGCTCACCTTGACATTGAAGTTGCTAAAACCCTAGCCACAATCAAAAATGTTAAATACATTATTATTGAATCCGAATCCAATAATACATATCAAAGAACTAAAGAAAAGCTATTTGATTTTATTAAAGAATTAAAAGATAGTAATCCTAATGCTTTAATATTTGTTTTAAGTCACTATCCAAATCCATATGAACTTGTAAATAGTGATTTCCATAAAGCCCAATTAAAACAAAAAGCATTACATAAAAGAATTGTTAAAGCCTTTAACAGCCCTAATGTAATCTATATTGATGGTGAAAAGGTCATTAAAGATGATAAATATGAAGTAACAGTTGATGGAATTCACCAAACAGATTTAGGTTTTTTAGCTGTTAGTAAATATTTTTATAAAAAAATTAGAAAAATCGACCAATAAATTGTTATATTATTAGGTACGTAGAAAGGACAAAATGAAAGCCCGCGAACTCGAGAAATATGTCGATCTATATAAGAGCGGCGATAGCGATGCTTTTGATATCATTTATCAAGAGACGCAGAAAAGTGTATATTTATCTATATATAATATAATAAAGAATAAAGAGACAATTGCAGACCTAATGCAAGATACATATATGAAGGCCTTATCTTCACTTAATATGTACACCCCAAACACCAACTTCACTGCCTGGATTTCAACAATCGCAAGAAACCTAGCAATCAATTATTACAATAAGAGTAAACGAATTGAGTTAATTGATGAAGTTGAAGAAAGTTACATGTTAAAAGAAGATACTAAGTCATCAATTATTGATGATGCAATGCGCCTATTAGACACTGAAGATGAAAAAGAGATCTTCTTCTTGCACATTGTCTTAAATACTAAGTTTAAAGATATCGCTAAAAATCTCGATATGCCTTTAAGTACCGTATATTATATATATAAGAATGCTATAAGTAAGATTAAGGAGAACCTTTAAATGAAAATTAAAGAACTCAAATCACAAGTAAATACTTATAAGAACCAAGAATTTGATATTCCCGATGTATCTAGTTTCGTTAAAGCAAAACTATCTAATGAAAATTTAGAAGTGGTTACATCTATCAAACCTAGAAGGTCGTTTTTCTATCGTGCTAGATTCGCCTTATCATTTGGTATGGTGGTATTA
>LVBR01000022.1 GCA_001604495.1 Acholeplasmatales bacterium Tener_01
AGTGGTAAAAGTACTTTAGTACAACTATTTAATGGCCTACTTACTCCAAGTAACGGAGAAGTAAATGTCTTCGATAAGATAATAACCCATAAGAAAAAAACAAAATTAAAGAGTGTTAGAAGAAGAGTTGGATTAGTATTTCAGTTTCCTGAATACCAACTATTTGAAGAAACAGTATTAAAAGATGTAATGTTTGGTCCTAAGAACTTTGGACTTGATAATATCGAAGAGCGCAGTAAAAAAGCTATTTTAGAGGTAGGATTAACTGAAGAAATCTTTAATGAGAGCCCATTCTCTTTAAGTGGCGGTCAAATGCGTAGGGTAGCAATTGCAGGTATACTTGCAAGTGATCCGGATATTTTGATATTTGATGAACCAACAGTTGGACTTGACCCTAAAGGTAAAAGTGATTTACTTGAATTACTTGATCGCTTAAATAAAGAATATAAAAAGACAATAATCTTTATCACTCATGATATGGAAGTTGTTGGGGAATGTAGCAGTAGAGTAATTGTTTTAGATAAAGGTAATATTTGTTTTGATGGAACAAAATATGAATTATTTAAAGATAGTGACTTTGTTAAAAGTCACAGCCTTGCTTATCCAACAATTATTAGAATGTTAAAAGATGTAAAAGAAAAGCTAAATATTGATATTGATATATATCAATACACAATTGAAGATGCATACAAGGAACTAAGTCGTGTTCTAGGTGGCCAAAAATGAATGGAAGAATAGTATTTGGTCAATACTATAACTCTAATTCCTGGATTCATAGACTTGATCCAAGAGTTAAGTTAATAAGTGTATTACTTTTCATGATTTCTTTGTTTTTGGTTAGAAACATCTTTTGTTTGATTGGCTTTTTAGGGTTTTTGATGATATTAATTATCACAAGTAAAATCCCATTTGCTAAGTTTTTAAATAGTATTAAGATGATGACATTTGTTTTAATACTAACATTCATTATTCAAGTAGTATTTAGAGATGATGGAGAACTATTATATAGCTTTGATTTTAATTTTACATATCTATCAATAGGAGTAATTGTAACTATAATTACTCTATGGGTATTATTTTCTAAGTATATTAAATTCTTTAAAGCAACCATATTAGTTTTAGTATTATTAGGATTTTTTGTATATCAATACTATGTTAGCTTTGGTGGATTAATAACAATCTACACTATCAATATCTACGATGGTGGATTAATGATGGGAGCATATATCGTTTTAAGGATTGTGGCACTATTATTTATTAGTAGTCTACTTACCCTTTCAACTACGCCTCTAGAACTTAACAATGCTTTAGAAAAACTACTTAGATTTTTAAAAGTATTCAAAGTTAAAGTATCCATTTTAACAATGATGATGTCAATTGCTTTAAGATTTATCCCAACATTAATCAATGAATCTGATAAGATCTTAAAAGCACAAGCAAGCCGTGGCTGTGATTTTAGCGAAGGAAGATTCAGTGAAAGAATTAGACAAATCATTTCACTAATTGTTCCTATGTTTGTAATTGCATATAAGAGAGCATATGATTTAGCTGATGCAATGGAGGCTAGAGGATATGTTCCTGACAAGGAGCGTTCATCAATTTTTGTTATGAAGTATCGTTTTTCTGATTACTTAGTATATGTATTTGATATATTGCTTCTTGCTACATGCATTTTTGTGAAGGTGAGATATGCGTTTTAAATGTGAATGTAGTTACGATGGAACTAGTTACAACGGATTTCAAAGGCAAAAGAATGCCCCATCTATTCAAGAAGAAATCGAAAAAGCTTTAGAAAAGGTATTGGGTTCTTTTGTAAAAATCACTGCTAGTGGAAGAACTGATAGTGGTGTTCATGCAGTTGGCCAAGTATTTCATTTTGATACTGATTTAAAAATCAGTGAAAATGGCTTAAAGCGTGCCATTAATTCATATCTACCAAGTGATATTCATATAAATAGTGTCGAAAAAGTTAGTGACGATTTCCATGCAAGGTTTGATGCTACAAAAAAAGAATATCATTACTTCATTAATTTTGGTGAATATGACCCAATTAAAAGAAATTATGTTTACCAATACCCTTACAAAAAAGTAAATAGGGATTTGATATATGAAGCAAGTAGATTATTTATTGGAACAATTGACTTTCGTTCATTTACTAAAAATCAATCATTAGATAATACTATAAGAACTATCTACTCAATTGATTTTAAGTGGGATAATGATTTGCTTGAAATTGCTATAATCGGTAATGGATTTATGCAAAATATGGTTAGAATTATGGTTGCCATGTGGCTTGAAGTTGGTCGTGGCAAAATAGCTACAAGCGATTTAAAAGATATTATAGAGAAGAGGAATCGTACTTTGGCTCCAAAGACTGCCCCAGGATGTGGGTTATATCTTTACAAAGTATATTATGAATAAACATGAATGATAAATCCTTTTATTTAAAATCTTTTTATGAAAACGAGAAAGATGCTAACCGCCATATGGCGTTAGCACTAGTGTTTTCAGCTGTACTTTTGTTAATAGTATGGGTTTGCTACTTGGCTGGTGTATTTTCGGTTGCGAAAACGACACTAGCAATTTTGAATGTGGCAATACCAATTAATGTATTGATACTTATTGTTCCAGTATTTATGATTAAATCACCAATGAGTGAAAAACCTTGGTTCAAGTATTTCGTATCGCTACTACTTATTGCGGTTATAACAGTATTAAATATTGTTATGCCAAAGCATGTAGTCCTTGGTTGGGCACTTTGTATCTTTGTTACTAATCACTATTACAACCCAAGAATGTGTAAGATTAATTATGCAATAGTTTTAGTGATGATGCTTGTGGCAATGTATGGTGGTATGTTTTTAGGTGAGTTTGATGCTCATCTACTTACTGGTGAACTTAATGAAGCTGAAGGAATGATATATAATTATCGTTTTACAACTCCATACCCAGATACTGTAACTGGCAGATTTAATTATTTGCATGATTTATTACAAATAGGAGTTAATAGATATTTTTCAATATTCATTTTCTATTATTTAGGTAGAGCGGGTTTAATTACAATTATTTTCTATGCATCAAAGAGATTAAATATTCGTACTAATAAACTATTCTTAGATGAAATTGCTGGTAACGCTGAAAAAGAAAAAGCAGCAGTTGAGCTTGATATTGCTAAATCAATTCAACTTCAAACAGTTCCTAATGAATTCGTTTTAAATGAAGAAATTGAAATTCAAGCAGAGTTAAAAGCTGCTAAGGTTGTTGGTGGTGACTTCTATGACTACTTTAAGTTAGATAGTGATCATGTGGCAATTGTTATTGGTGATGTAAGTGGTAAGGGAATCCCCGCCGCAATGTTTATGATGAAGACTATCACTTGCTTTAAAAACTATGCAAGTATTGATCTATCACCATCAGAGACTTTAAAGAAAGTTAATAAAAAAATATATGATGGTAACGAATCTAATATGTTTGTTACATGTTTGTATGCTATAATTAACACGAAGACTGGTTTAGTAAGATTTAGTAATGCTGGTCACAATCCACCAATTGTTGGACAAAAGCAACATTTCTCATTCTTACAATGCAAGAGTGGCTTTGTACTTGGTGCTTTAAGTGATGCGATAGTTGCTGATGAAGAGTACACTCTACGTAATGGTGATCTAATCACTTTATATACTGATGGTATAACTGAAGCTAAGAATGAAAAAGGCGAGTTCTTTGGTGAAAAACGTCTTTTAGATGTCTTTAATGCTAAAGAATATTCTTGCTTACTAGATATTCATCACTCATTGAAAGATGATGTATTAGCATTTTGTGGCGATGAAGATCAAAGCGATGATATTACATATATCACTTTAAAATATCATGGTGATAAATATGTATATGAATCAATGAAGATATCTTCACTAAAAGAAAATGTTCAAAAATTGCTTGATTTTTTAGAGGAATTCAGTATTAAGAATAATCTTGATAGACACTTCACAAACAACTTGTTGGTTGTTGGGGATGAGTTATTATCGAATATAGTTAAATTTGGTTATCCAGATAATCCAGGAGAAATCTATATTAGAGCCCTATATAACTTAGACAAAGAAGAATTTGCATTAATTATTGTTGACCATGGTGTTCCATTTGATCCATTTAGTATCGATAATAAACCACTTGATGGTGACTTTATGAATAGAGCTGAAGGCGGACTTGGAATACTAATTGTTAAAAAGCTTATGGATGAGTATGCATACGATAATATCAATGGCAAGAATATAATCACATTAAAGAAGAGAATGAATAAATAGGAGAACAAAATGAAATTTAGCGAAAACGAAAACAAATTGACAATTTTCTTTGAGGGGAAAGTAGACTCAATTAATGCTGGCGAAGTTGATGAAGAAATAAACGGCATTATTAGTGGCAAAGAGGACAAGGAATTGATTTTGAATTTTGCTTCTTTGGATTATATTTCAAGTGCTGGTTTAAGAATTATCCTTAAATTAATGAAGAAGATGAAGAGCGTTGAAGTAGTTGATGCTTCATCTGAGATATATGAAATACTAGAAATGACTGGTTTCACTCAACTTATTAATGTTAAAAAAGCCTACAAAGTTTTAAGCGTTGATGGCTGTAAGGTAATTGGTGAAGGCGCTAAAGGAATTGTATATCGTTATAATAGCGACACTATTATCAAAGTATACAAGAAAAATGATGTTCTTCCTATGATTCAAAGAGAAAGAGAACTTGCTAAAAAAGCCTTTATTCTAGGAATCCCTACCGCAATCTCTTACGACGTTGTTAAAGTTGGTGATAGTTATGCATCAGTATTCGAACTTTTGGATTGTGATAGTATGTCTACAGTTGTGGCAAGCGGTAAAGATAAGATTGAAGAATGTGCTGAAGGTTATGCTAAACTATTAAAACAAATTCACACAACTATGGTTAATGTAAATGATATGCCATGTGTAGATAAATTACTTGATACTTGGTATAAAAATAGCGAAAAATACCTTGATGATGAGGCAAAAGAAAAGGCTCGTAAGTTACTTGATAACCTAGATGAGCCTAATACAATGATTCATGGTGATTATCATACTAACAATGTAATGATTCAAAAAGATGAATTGATTTTGATTGATATGGATACATTATCTTATGGTAATCCAATTGTGGAACTTGCAATTGTGGACTTCACATACAACAGTTTTAACCAATATGATGAGAATAACTCAAAAGATTTCTTAGGAATTAATAAAGAAGATGCAAAAGAATTCTACAAGTATTTCTTGAAATACTATTTTGAAGGGTTAGGAAGCGATGAAATAAAGAAGAATCAAGAAAAGATTGAACTACTTAGCCACTTTAGAATTCTAAATCATATTATCAAGAGAAATTACAAAGAAGAAATCATTAAAGAAGTTGCAGGTAAAGTAAAAGAACTAGTAGCTAAAGTTGATGATTTGAATTTATAAAAAAAATTAGAAGTGCAAAAGCACTTCTATTTTTCTTTTTTGACACTTGTACGTATTCGTTTAAATATCATAATAATTATTAAAATTAGAATATTGATTAATATGATTACTGGACCAGTAGTTACATTTGCATGGAAACTTATAATAA
>LVBR01000023.1 GCA_001604495.1 Acholeplasmatales bacterium Tener_01
ATTTTTTTTGTCAAATTTGTAAAAAATTATATAATTTTGGTAAAAATATTAAAATATTATAATATGAAAAAAATCAATTTACTTTTAATTTTACTTATAGCAATAATCAGTATATCATGTGATCAAGATAAAGAGACTGAGGTACCAGAACCTGCTGGTATATTTTTCAGAGCTACCATTGACGGTAATACTAAAACTCTGACTGAGGGTGTAAATGGTTATGTAGTGCAGTATTACGATACTTGTTATCCAATAGATACTTTTAATTATTATGAACCATCAATGAAGCTATCTCAGGAATCTCAAAATTATTATGTATCTTCTAAAGAAGCTATTAGTTTTACTTTTAAAAATTTATTTGTATTTCATGATAGTATTACAAATAAAGATTCTATATTAGGTGTTTATCTTAATAGACATAGAGTTATTCCTTTTTATTCTAATGTTTATGCTGATAGTTTGGCTAAAGGTGGCTTAAACATCATTTGGCGTGATGCTAATGGCAAAGAATGGGAAAGTGGATTAGGCACTCAGACTTCTATTGTATCTGTAGATACCTTATTAATCGTTCGTAAGCCTGGTATGACTAGTGAATATAAACTTTACATTACTTTTGATTGTAAACTGTATGCCGTAGGTACAACCGCTTATAAAGAAATTAAAAATGGGCGTGCACGTATTTCTATTCGTAATACTTGTTTTTATTAATTTTTTAACGAAAGTTTTACTAAATTCTCTACATGTGCAGTCTGTGGAAACATATCATAAGGCTGTGTGAATGTAATAGAATAATTATCTAATAATAGTGATATATCTCGTGCCTGTGTAGCTGCATTACAGCTGAGATAGATAATATTTTTTGGTTTAATAATATTAATTTTTTCAATGATTTTTTTGTTAAGCCCCGAGCGTGGTGGGTCTATGAAAATAATATCTGGTTTAGTAATATTTCCTTTAGAAATAATTTTATCTACATCACCAGTTATGAATTTCACATTGTCAATATTATTATTTTTTGCATTTTCTTGTGCAGCAACTATTGCCTGAGCGATAGCCTCTATTCCGATTATCTCTTTAGCTTGCCTAGCTGCGAAAAGTGCTATTGTGCCCGTGCCACAATATAGATCCCATGCTGTATCATTGGAATTAATTTCTGATATTTCTATCATTTTTTTATATATTCTCTCAGACTGCTCTGGATTAATCTGAAAAAATGAAAATGGACTTATTTGAAATTTAAAATCATCTAAAATTTCTGTAAGAAAATTATCTCCATGTATATTGACAGCTTCTAATCCATCAGTAGAGTCGTTTAACCTTTTACTAATCGCGTAATTCCAAGAAACATTTGGAAATATATCAATTAAATGATTGCATAATTTTTCTATAGATGAATTAAATTCTGATATCACAATTATTGCCATCCAATTACCTGCTCTATTATTTCTTAAAATCAATGCGCGTAGGTTACCTTCTTGTGTTTTTCTATTATAATAAGGTATATCTAGTGATTTGCTAATCTCAAATACTTTATTTCTAATTTTATTATGATACAAATCCATCAAATGACATTCATCTACATGAAATATTCTATCAAATCTCTCTGGTACATGATATCCTAAAGCTCTCAGATCTTTAGTATCTTCATAATTTTCATAATCGTAAATCCATCGTTTGTCAGTAAATGAATATTCTAATTTATTGCGATAATAGAATATTTTATCACTGGGATATACAGGAGGTACGCAATCTTTCATATGTAGAATTTTAAAAAAAGCATCTTCTACCTGTGCATGCTTAGCTAATAGCTGATATTGATAATCTAAATGTTGCCATCTACAGCCACCACAAATATTATAATGTGGACAAATGGGATCTACTCTAGAGGAGCTAGCTTTTTTTATATTTATAGCTACAGCATCAAAATAATTTTTATAATCTTTTATGATTTTAGCATCTATGACGTCTCCTGGTGCTACTTTAGATATTAATCCTACTTTATTATTATCTTTGATGATACATTT
>LVBR01000024.1 GCA_001604495.1 Acholeplasmatales bacterium Tener_01
TACTATCAGAGGTCTAAACTCTAATGGAGCTCTTACAAGTGCAGTGTATGGCATTTACCATCAAGGCACAGCTAAATATCAATATATTAGTAAAAATATTTTTGATATAGATACTAAAACAAGTGGTTCAATATATTTAATAAATGGTGGTAATACTGTAAGACCTTATGGTATACAAGTGGTAGATAGCAACCGTGTAGATTTATTAAATAAGACTACAGCCGGTGGCACAGTTTATTTCTATTATTCTGGTAGTAGCTCAGACTCTACTGTTAAAAAATATTTTACTAATAATCTTATAAATAATGTAACACTTACAGGTGGAACTACTTTTTATGGTTTTTATGATACAGATGGTCTTGGAACAAATGCAGCTAAAAGGTATTACTACAATAATGTCATTCAGAATGTAACTGGTGGCACTAGTGCAGCATATGGTATTTACGTTACTTATGGTAAAGTATTAGATATTTATAATAACATTATTCAGTCAATAGTAAATGGTGCTGCTATTACAGGTATTTATGCTGGTGGCTCCAGTACTGTAGATATGAAAGTTTATAATAATAAAATTCAAACCCTAACATCTACTAGTGGAACTATTACTGGTATCTATTCAGCTGCAAATGGCACAGGAGCAATTGCAAAGATATATTCGGATACTATCACAGGGCTTACAGCATCTTCTGGTAGTGTATATGGCATTCAAATTAATTATGGCGTTACTACAAATATATATAATAATTTGTTATATAATTTATCTGGAAGTAACGTAGTATATGGCATTTTCCCAGCAGCTGGAACCACTAATAATATTTATGCTAATAAAATGTATGATATGAATGCTAGTGGTAGTACAGGATCTGTAGCTGGTATATATGTTTCTTCTGGAACTACTAATAATATATACAATAACTTCATAAAAAGACTATATGCTCCTACATCAAGTGGTACAAATCAAGTACAGGGTATAAGCCTATCAGGTGGTACCACTGATAATGTATATTACAATACAATATATTTAGATGCCAACTCTAGTGGTGCTGATTTTGGTACTTCTGGTATTTATGCCTCTACATCTCCTACTACTATTGATTTGAAAAATAATATAGTAGTGAATAATAGCACTCCTGCTGGCACTGGTTTGACAGTTGCTTTGCGACGTGCTGCTGCATCATTGACGCAATATAATAATAGTAGCAATAATAATCTATTCTATGCTGGTACACCTGGTGCATCTAATCTAATTTATTATGATGGTACTACACCTTATCAGACTTTAAGCGATTTTCAGACTTTGGTTACACCACGTGATGGAGCGTCTATTACTGAGATGCCACCTTTTGTAGATATAGCAAATGCACCATATGATTTGCATATAAATACTGCTATTTCCACAGGTGTTGAGAGTGGTGGAATGATTATACCTGGTATAGATACAGACTTTGATGGTGATCTCAGGTTTGGAGCCACTGGATATACAGGCACAGGTACAGCACCAGATATAGGAGCTGATGAATTCAATGGTGTGCCTTCATACACATGTACAACTCCAGATCCAGGTAATACCATTGCTAGCTCAAATCCTGCTTGCTTCGGTGAAACTGTAACTTTGAGTTTACAAAATATCATACCAGGCACAGGTGTTTCATATCAATGGAAAGAATCTACTGACGGTATAAGTTATACAGATATTCCTGGAGCTATTAACTCTACTTATACATTCACAATGACTGCTACGAAATTTTATAAATGTGATGTAACATGCCAAAATGGTCCTGTGACTATAAGCTCTATGCCTATAACTATGGATTTCACAAACAAAATTTTATCCACTACAGGTGCTACACTATGTGGAGCTGGTCAGGCTACATTAACTGCTACTGGCACTACAGGAGCTGATATAGTATGGTATAGCACACCTACAGGTGGTAGTCCATTATATACTGGTTCTCCTTTCACTACTCCTTTACTAACAAGCACCACTAATTATTATGTGGCTGCACAAACTTCTTCACCTATAAATGTAATTATTGGCACAGGTACAACTTCATCTACTAGTGCTGGTTATACACCATTTTATACATATTATAAAAGTTCTAAGAATCAGATATTATTTTTAGCTAGTGAATTAAGGGCATCAGGGTTAGGTGCTGGTGATATAACTGCTTTAGCATTTAATTTTTCATCTGTTAGTACTACTCCTATGACTAATTTTGCAATATCAATGGGGCATACAACAGATAATGCATTAACAACAACGTATCTAACAGGATTGACAACTGTTTATACAAATCCATCTTTTACCCCAGCTGGCACTGGTTGGCAAACAATTACATTTTCTACACCTTTTACATGGGATGGCACATCTAATATTGTAATACAAATTTGTGATGGTGAAAATAGTGGCTATAGTACAGCTTCAGGCGTTTATTATTCTACTACTTCATTTAATTCACATCACTATGGTTATATGGATGGTGGTACAGGATGTAATATGACATCTCCTACATACAATTATGTGGGTACAAATAGGCCTAATATTCAATTTTATGGTCATGCAAGTTGTTCTAGTCCAAGAGAACAGGTGACTGTTACAGTAACTACAGCTTCACCAATCAATATTGGTAATGATACTAGTGTTTGCAATAATTCTGTAGCACATTTATTTGTTCACAGTGGTGCTAGCAATTATGAAACCTTTACATGGACACCTTTAACAGATTTATATTCTGATGCTGCATGTACCACTCCTTATGCAGGTGAATCTACACAAAATGTTTATATGAAAACAAATCAAGCTGGCACATACTCATTTATATGCTTAGCTCAAAACAGCCTATCTGGTTGCTCTACAACTGATACTATTAATGTAACTGTATTGCCTGCTAATATTTCAGTAGTAGCAGATCCAGCAGAACATTGTATTTCTGGAACATCATTATTAACAATTTCACCAAGCACAGGTTTTGGTAATGCTGTGTTGCAATGGGCAAGCTCAACAGATGGCATCAACTATACAGATATCACTGGTGCTAATGACATAAGCTATAGTACACCTACTTTGACTACCTCTACTTATTATAGAATGACAATTAATGTATCTGGCAATACATGCTTACAGGAAATAGCTTTTGTGAAAGTTAATAATCCACAAATATTATCTACTACACCAGCTACACGCTGTGGTGTAGGCTCAGTAATTCTTCAAGCACAATCAGATCCTGGTTCAATTATATCATGGTATAATGCAGCAACAGGTGGAAGTATACTTGCTATAGGCGAGAGTTTCACAACTCCTATATTAACATCTACTACTTCATTTTATGTTTCTGCTGAGATATTTACACCAACCACCGTCACAATAGGTGCTGGAGTAAGTACTAGTGCTGGTGCTGAAAGTCCATTTTATCATCTATGGGGTGGTAAAAAA
>LVBR01000025.1 GCA_001604495.1 Acholeplasmatales bacterium Tener_01
TTTTAAAAATCTCCTCATCGACTCTTTCTAAGTCCTTCCTAATTTGAAGATGTTGAGGGCAAAGGCCTTCACATCTACCACACTTAACACAAAGTGATGGAACTTGATTGTTTTTAATTATTTGATCAATTGTCCAGTTGTGCATGTTTTTATTATCATACATATTAATTTCATTCCAAACTCTAAAGATTTTTGGAATGTTTACGCCAAATGGACAAGGCATACAGTAGCTACATCCAGTACAAGAATTCTTTACACGTGCTTTAAAGATTTCTAAAGCACTCTTAAGAGCATCGTTTTCTCTTTTTGAGAAGTATGATAATGATTTAAATGTATTGATATTATCTTCTACTTGTTCAAAAGTGCTCATACCACTTAGAATACACATGATATTATCATATTGTGCTAGGTATCTAAATGCCCAACTTGCGCTACTCCAATTTGGATTAACTTTATCTAGTTCACTTCTTACATCACTTGGAAGTTTTGCTAGGGCACCACCCTTAACAGGTTCCATGATTACTACTGGAATACCTTTTTCTTTACAAAGTGCTAACCCCTTTAGACCAGCTTGTTCAACTGTATCAAGGTAATTAAGTTGGATTTGACAAAAATCCCAATCAAAGTAATTTACGATTTCTTCAAATACTTCATAATCATCATGGAAACTAAACCCGATGTGACGAATCTTGCCTGTTCTTTTTAGTTCTTTAAAGAAATCAATTAAATTTAGTTTCTTTAATAGTTCAAAACGACTCTTATTTAAAGCGTGGAACAAATAATAATCAAAATAATCTTTATGTAGTTTATTAAGTTGATCATTAAATATCCTTTCAACATCACTAAAATCTTTAACATCAAATAGTGGAAGCTTTGTGGCTAGGTTGTATGAAGCACGAGGGTAGCGGTCAAGCGCACGTCCTAAGAACCTCTCACTTTCACCACTATGGTACATATAAGCTGTATCAAAATAATTGATTCCTTGTTTATAAGCATAATCAATCATATCCATAGCTAGTTCTTCATTGATCTTACCATCAATTGTTGGTAGACGCATTGTACCAAAGCCAAGTAGACTTATTCTATCGTCAGTTTTTGTTCTGTATTCTAGTTTACCTCTTATGTGAGTAGTTAAATCTAGTGTAACTACATCTTTACTATCTTTAATAATAACTTGATAATTAATATCTTGTTCACGCTCTGGTAGTTCTTTTATGCGACCTGTGCTATCTACTAAGTCGTTATCACACTTAAACTCGATTTCAATACCTTTAGATAACTTTAATACTTCGTATTCAACTTTGGCCATCTCTAAGAAGTTTTCCCAAAGTCCTGCGTGACGCATAGTCATTGGGCAGTCTTTACCACTAAAGAAGTGATGTGGTTTAATTCTATCAACGCCTAAATTATTATCAAGGCACAAATGAGCACATAACTTAGCACATCTTTGCCATGTTAAATAAAGGTCACTTCCCTCATTAACCATTGTTTCAATGCCGATTGAATGAAGGTTTCCACCACGATTAGATATATAACCATAGCTAGGACTATAATATGTTGGTCCCATATAATACTTTCCATCGATTAAATCGATTCTTAAGCCTTGATCGTTGATACGAGTTAATAAGTCTTTTGCTAACTCGTCTCCTTCTTTAGCGTCACTTGGTGCTAGTCTTCTTTGAATTTCACCATCGCAACAGTAATGAAGTTTACCATCTTCTCCTTTTTCAAAAGTAACTTTAGGAGCTGAAACTAAAGTTTTCTTACCATCTAGATAATAATAGCCATCAATTATTTCTACTTTTGGATTTGGGCAATTTCCACTTACACCAGTATCAATTAGTTTAAATGGAACTTTTAATCCATCCCCGGCATGATATGCTACTTCATTATCAGGAACTTGATGGTAAATAGCATCACATCCAGCTGAATAGTGCCAACTAGTGCCACCTCCGCCATTAGTAACATACTTCGCATGAGCTAGGCTATCAGCAGTGTGTGCGGCACTTGCGGTATCGTGAACAACTACATACTCTGTTGATTCCTTAATAGTTCCTGGACGGTTTTCGTTTTTACTTTCACTATTAAGTGGGCAAATAAACTCTTTAACTTCATGCTTACCAAACCAATACTTATTAACGCTTCCGATAACTCTTGCGCCGTAGTTGTATTGGTATCCAAAAACTTCCAAATCCTTTACGATTACTTCTTTTTCATTTGCTTCTTTAATAATTGAAGCTATTTTTTCTAAATTCCCCATAATGACCTCTCTATATAATTAGTATACCAAAAAAAACAATTTCAATAAATAAAAATAAAAATGTGATATAATTATTAAACAAGGAGATATTCAAATGGAAAAACCAATCGTTAAAATAGTATTAGAAAACAATAAAGAGATTAATATCGAACTATATCCCGATATTGCCCCAATCAGTGTTGAAAACTTCTTAAAGTTAGTAGATGATAAGTATTATGATGGTGTGTGCTTTCATCGTGTAATTGAAGGCTTCATGATTCAAACTGGTGGCTACTTTGTTAAGGGAAATCAAATCGATGTGACTAAAAGGACACCATCAATTAAAGGTGAATTTAATTCCAATGGTGTTCGTAACGACTTAAAGCACATTCCTGGTGTAATATCAATGGCAAGAACTAGCGATAAAAATAGTGCATCAAGCCAATTCTTTATTTGTAGTAGCAAATGTCCTCACCTTGATGGTGAATATGCTGCATTTGGTAAGACTGTTGATGATGCTAGCCTAAAAGTAGTTATGGAAGTATCCGAATCACCAACTGTCAATGTTGGTGGAGGATTAACAGACTTTCCATATCCAGTAATTAATATAAAGACAATAGAAAGAGTGAAATAAATGAAAGTTGCAATTGTACTTGGTTATTATTTAAATGATGATGGCACACCTCGCCAAAGACTAATAAACAGATTAGAACTAACACTAGATATGATTAAGGATTTAAATCCTGATAAAATCATTGTTTCTGGTGGAATCGCTAATAAAAAAGCAGGTGTCAGTGAAGCAAGCGTTATGGGTAAATGGTTAATTGAACATAACGTTAGTAAAGATAAAATCATTTATGAAGAAAAAAGTGGCTCTACCCGTGGTAACGCCATCTATTCAATGCCTTTAGCATTTGAATTAAACCCTGATTTAGTAATCCTTGTCTCAACAATGGATCACTTTGTTGATCAACCATATAACACAATAGCATATTTCAACGATATGTTTGAAGATAAAAATATTAACTTCATAATCTATACTAAAACAAAAACAGAAAAGATTGTTGAAGGGGATTAAAATAAGTTCATAAACAAGTTCCTTGTTGTGAGCTTGTTTTTTTTATTCAGACAACTCACGACTTTCCATTATTTCACAAATCAAAGGTACATAGATATCTTTTTCTTCGATTTTGCTGATTGTTGTGATGTCACTCCCACTATCTTTACTAGATGAACCACAGTGATGCAACTTATAACTATTAGAATTCTTGTTCTGTAAATGCATATGGAAGATAACGAGAGCCACCCCATCTTGAGGTCACATTTTGTGACCTCAAGATTATATTAAGTTCAAAATCTGTTAATTGGAACATCAAATCATTAGGAAATTTATCTGAATTTCTTTTTACTTGTTGATTAAACTTTTTAGTTTCATAGCCATAGATTTTAGCTAAATCAAAATCTAGCATAACTTTTTGACCACGTATTTCATATATAATTGACTTGATTGCTTCACTATCTAATTTAAAAACTACTACTTCGCTTTTATTATCCATATGAAAGCTCCTCCATATATATAATAGATAGTGTGATTATCGTTTTTTTATTTTAAATATCTTATTTTTTGTTATAGATTAGTTGTTTTTTTCTAATTTCGTGCGGTCGAAAAAATCGACCTCACGAAAAAATTAAACAAAAAGAACAACTTTAGATTGTAGTTGTCCTTTTGGATAATTAATAATTATAATTTTAAGCATTTAAACTATCTCTAAATATTTCACTTAGAGTCGGATGCGAAAAGATGTAGTCTTTTGCTTCACTTAACTTTATTCTTTTATTCATCATTATAGCTGCTTCATGAATGATTGTTGATGCACTAAATCCTAAGATATGTACCCCAACAAGTTCATCATTTACTGATAAAACTTTAATAAAGCCATCAGTCTCACCACTTGCTAGGGCTTTACCGTTACTACGGTATAAGACTTTATTTGTCTTATAGTCGACTCCACTTATCTTTAACTCTTCTTCCGTTTTACCAACAACCGCTACTTCTGGGAAAGTGAATACACAACTAGGAACTATATTGGTGTCAGTACTACATTTTTCACCTAGAATATGAGCTAATACTAATTTACCACTAGCTTCCGCAAAGTGAGCAAGCATTACTTTTCCGTTGCAATCACCAATGGCATAGATTCCCTTTTGGTTAGTTTCAAAGAATTGATCAACTTCAATTCCACGTTTAGTGTAATTAATTAAAGCATCGTCTAATCCTAAATCATCGATGTTAGGACTTCTTCCAATTGCCATTAGAGTCATTTGGGTATCAACTATTTCTTCTTTTTCGCCTAACAAGTAATGAACTTTGTCTTTTTCTATCTCACACACTTTAGCATTTGTAATAATAGAAATGCCTCTTTGCTTTAAGTAAGATGATAATCTACGAACAATTTCTAAATCAAGATTAGGTAAAATTGTCTTTTGCATTTCAATAATTGTTACTTTAACACCAAACTCGTTAAAGATTGAAGCAACTTCTACTCCAATTACGCCGCCACCAATTATTGTTAGGCTTGTTGGGAGAGTTTCTAAATTAAGGATATCAGTAGAAGTAACACAGTTTTCATATCCTTTAATTGGAATAATAGCTTCTTTACTACCAGTTGCAATAACTATATTCTTAGCAGTATATGCTTCATCATTCACAACAACTTCTCTATTTTTGTTTAACTTACCTAATCCGTTAATAATAGTTACACCAGCTTTATCAAGTGAAAACTTGATTCCATCTTTTAAAGCGCTAACTACACTATCTTTTCTTTCTTTAATTTTACTAAAATCAAAGGCGAAACTTGAACTAATTCCAAGTTTTTCAGATTCTTTAAGCTTTAGAATAAGTTCACTAGAAGCATAGTATGCTTTTGTTGGGATGCAACCAAAATTTAGGCAAGTTCCACCTAAAGAGCTTTTTTCTATTAATAGTGTATTTAAACCCTTCTTCTTAGCATCAAGTGCTAAAGTGTAGCCCCCAGGTCCACCACCAATAATAATTAAATCATAATTATTATTCATATTTACCAATATCCTTGAATTTGATTACTGGGAATCTTGCAGCTTTAACATCATCTAAGCGTCCTACGATTGTTGTGTGAGGAGCACTTTGAAGTAGTTCACTATCTTCTTTTGCTATTTTTTCCATAGCATTAATGAATTCATCTAATGTTTCTTTTGATTCATTTTCTGTAGGTTCAATCATTAAAGCTTCATGGAATAGTAGTGGGAAGTAGATTGTAGGTGGATGATATCCATAGTCAAGTAATCTCTTAGCCACATCTAAAGTAGTTGCTCTCTTATCAATTAAGCCGTCAAATACAACTTCGTGTTTACAATGATTACTAATTGGAAGTTTATATGAATCTTTTAAGCTTTCTTTAACATAGTTAGCATTTAATACTGCTAGGCTACTTACATCTTTGATGTGTTCTTTTCCTAATGACAAGATATAACAATAAGCTTTTAAGCAAACATTAAAGTTACCAAAGAATGTACTAACTTGACCAATTGACTTTTTACTACTAGTGAAATAGTATTTTTTACCATTAAAGCATACTCTTGGATTAGGAAGTAAGTGTTCTAAACCACTTCTAACACCTACTGGACCACTTCCAGGTCCGCCTCCACCATGAGGAGTAGAAAAAGTCTTATGAAGATTGATATGCATTACATCAAATCCCATGCTAGTTGTATATAAACGTCCTAAAACAGCATTTAAATTTGCGCCATCGTAATACATCAAGCTTCCATTACTGTGCATGATTTCAGATATTTCTAAAATATCTTTTTCGAAAATACCAAGTGTTGATGGATTTGTTAGCATAATAGCTGCTGTATCTTTATCAACTAAGCTTCTTAGTTTGTTAGTATCAACACAACCATCTTCTAAACATTCACAAACAACTACCTCAAAGCCACAAACAGCGGCACTTGCAGGATTAGTTCCATGAGCACTTACAGGAACAATAATCTTTGTTCTATTTTCTTTTCTTTGGTTGAAGTACTCTTTAATAATCATTAAACCAGTTAACTCACCATGAGCACCAGCACAAGGAGCAAATGTGAAAGCCTTCATTCCAGTTAGAGCACATAATGCTTTTTCTAGTTCATAATAAACTTTCATTGATCCTTGTAATGTATCTTCACTTTGAAGAGGATGAACACTATTAAAAGCACCAATCTTACTCAATTCTTCATTAATCTTAGGGTTGTACTTCATTGTACAACTACCCAAAGGATAAAATCCTTGGTCAACACCAAAGTTTTTAAGTGATAAATTAGTGTAATGTCTAATTACATCAAGTTCACTAACTTCAGGCATATCTAGTTCGCTACTTCTTTTTAGGTTACTTGCCATCTTGTAACCACTAATACCGTTATTTGGAAGAGAGTAACCCACTCTACCTTTTTTAGATAATTCAAAAATCAAAGAGTTATACATTATTTATTACCTCCTCGCTTTTTAATTTCACTAACAAAGGCATCAATAACATCCTTAGTCTTTGTCTCAGTTGCACAGAATATTACTTTATCACCTAATACTTCGCCACCTAAAAAGCCTTTCTTTTCTAAAGCCTTATTAACTTTAGCCATATTAAGCTTAGTCTTTAAAGTAAATTCTTTTACAAAGTCACAATCTGTTACTTTTTCAAATAACTTAGTCTTTAAAAGTTCATCTTGTAAGTAGTGGCTGTTTTGGTAACACATATCTTGAGTTTCATATAAGCCCCTCTTACCCATTAAGCTAGCATAAATTGTAACAGTTAATGCCATTAAACTTTGATTTGAACAAATATTAGATGTTGCTTTTTCACGACGAATATGTTGTTCACGTGCTTGAAGTGTTAAAACGTATCCTCTACGTCCATCTTTATCGTTAGTCATACCAACGATTCTACCTGGAATTTTACGAAGTAAGGCTTCACGACAAGCGATGTAACCAACATATGGTCCACCAAAGCTCTTATTAATTCCAAGTGCTTGGGCATCGCCACATACAATATCAGCACCAATTTCGCTAGGTGTCTTAATATATGAGAAACATGAAATATCACTATTTAAAATAAGTAGTGATTTGTTTTCTTTAATTTTATCAATAAAGCTAAAGTCTTCTAAATAACCGTAGTAGTTAGGATAAGCTGAAACTACACAACCAACATCACTATCTAGTTTTTTAAGTAGTTCATCTTTATCAGTTACTAAATCTAATTCATTGATATATTCAATTTCATAGCCCTTAAAATGGGTATAAGTCTTAATAACATTTAAAACTCTAGGGTTTAAAGTCTTACTAACTAAAGCTTTTTTACGTCTTGTTTGTGACAAAGCCATCATAATTGATTCAAATGTGGCTGTGGCACCATCGTACATTGAAGCATTCGCTACATCCATTCCAGTTAATTCACATACGATTGATTGGAATTCAAAAATATACTGCAATGTTCCTTGGCTGATTTCAGCTTGGTAAGGAGTGTAGCTTGTTAAAAACTCTTGACGGCTTGTTAAGGTATCGATAACACTTGGAACATAGCAATCATAGCTTCCACAACCTTTAAAACTAATTAAAGGTTTATTAAGCTTACTGATATTATTAATTCTATCTCTCAATTCAACTTCACTTAAAGCACCTTCAAGCGCTACTTCGTCTATTTTTATTGAATCAGGGATATCATTAAATAAATCTTCGATTCTATCTACTCCAATTTTATCAAGCATTTCCTTAATATCACCATCTGTGTGCGGAAAATACTTAAAAGGTTTGATTTGTTCCATTATTTTGTTAATTCCTCATATTTAGCGCTATCTAGTAAGTTATTAACTTCGTCTAAATCACTTGCTTCAATCTTTAGAATCCAGTTTTTATATGGATCATCGTTAACAAGTTCAGGATTGTCGATAACTTCTTCGTTAACTTCTAATACTTTTCCACTTAAAGGAGCATTAAGATCACTAGCAGCTTTAACACTTTCAATTGCTCCACATTCACTAAATTGATTTACATCTTCACCAACAAATCCTTCAACGTAAACAACGCTTCCTAAACTATGTTGAGCATAATCAGTAACACCAACAGTTGCCAAATTACCTTCTAATTTAACCCATTCATGAGATTTTGTGTACAATAAATCATTTAAAACTTTCATTTTCTTTCTCCTTCTTATTTAACATATTTTTTCTTCATAAATTTTTTATCACGAATTTTAGCTTTAATTACTCTTCCACGAATAACTATGCCAATTTCTTTGCCTAATTCAGTGTAATTAATATCAACATAACCTAAAGCAACTGGCCTGTCAACTCTACTGCTTTCAGTTTGAGGGATCATGTAGCCGGTTGTAACGTATCCAATTATGTTATTTGTATCTAAATCACATAATTCATAGCCACCACGAGCAATTCCACGGTCGATTAACTCTATTCCAACAAGTTTTCTCTTTGGATTTTCTTTGTATTTTAAAAGAGCATCACGACCAATAAAGTCTTTATCGTAGCATATAGCATAATTTAAGCATGCTTCAACTGGATTAATTTCATCGCTAATTTCATGACCATATAGAGGCATATTAGCTTCAAATCTTAGTGTATCTCTACATCCTAGTCCGCATAAAGCTACATTATATTTATTAACAAGTAAATCGAATAATTCAATAATATCACAAGGTTTAGCATAAATTTCAAAACCATCTTCGCCAGTATAGCCACTTCTACTTACTAACATCTTCTTATTATTGACATTGAATTCATCAAAATCAAATAATTTAAGACTAGTTACTTTTTTGTCACTTATTTTTTCCATAATTTTAATGGCATTTGGTCCTTGAAGAGCAAGTTGGCCAAATTCATCGGATAAGTTTTCTACTTTAACATCAAAATTCTTGGCAAATTTATTAAAATAAGCAAAGTCTTTATCAGTATTTGAAGCATTACAGATGACTAATACTTTAGAATCACTGTATTTATACATCATTAGATCATCAACACATGTAGCATTATCATATAACATTACTCCATATGTCATTTTCATTAGTGGAGCAGTTGTTATTGATGAAGTTACCATGTAATCTAGGAAGCGCGATGCATCTTTCCCTGTTACAAGTACTTCTCCCATGTGACTAACATCAAATAATCCCACATCGCCTCTTACAGCTTTATGTTCTTCAGTGATGCCAGTATACTCAATTGGCATTAAAAATCCACCAAATTCAACAATTTTTCCACCATGATCTAGGTGTTTTTGATACAAACAAGTCTTTTTGATATTATCCATATTTACTCTCCCATTATTTTCTTTATATCAAGGTTCGTACAATCTAAAATGTATTCACCGATATTCGCACTATCTATTTTATCCCAAATCACTTCTTTTTTAAACTCTAAACCAATAAATTTTTCAAAATATT
>LVBR01000026.1 GCA_001604495.1 Acholeplasmatales bacterium Tener_01
TTATATAAAACCCCTAAATTATAATAGACTAAATCATATGGTTTATTAACCTTTAATTCCTTTAGATAATGTTCTAAAGATAAATCATACTTTTCAAGTCTACTATAAATTACCCCAAGATTATAATTGACCATCTCTTTTTCGCTATCAATTTCATAAGCTTTAAGAGTGTACTTTAAGGCATCATCATATTGAGAGTTTCTTTCATACCAACTTCCAATATTTAGATTGACCCAATAGTCATTTTCCATATCTTTGTGTGCAATTAAATAATATTTAATTGCTTCCTTGTTATTTTCTTCGTCAAGCATTCTGGCAATTGCAAATGCATATTTACTTAAAGGTTCAATAGCATAGGCTTTTTTATAATAATCAAGTGCTTCACTATAGTGATTATTCTCATCCAAAACGTATCCTAAGCAATAATAACTACGAGCGTAATCTTCATCTTGCTCTCTAATTATTCCTTCAATTAAGTTTTTGGCATCGATGAATTGCTTGTTTTCTGAGTATATTAACCCTAAATCCAAAGCATCATCGATATCACAAAACTCACTCATTGCTTCTTCAAATAGATTAATAGCACCCTTTATATCACCACTGTTATATAAAGCACGTGCTCTTTTAATCATACTTTGATATTCACTATATTCCATTATCCTAACACTCCATATATCGCTAAGAATGTAACAATAACACTTATTAGATTATTGATGAAGTGAATAATTATTGGAACATATATTGTTTTTGAGAAATAATAACTCAAAACAATAACTAAAGCTAGTGGAATATATTGGAAGATAAATATTAGACTTTCAGCGTCGGTTACATGCATAAAAGAGAATAGTAGTGTTGATAATACTATTGTGATGATATCATTCACATGGAAACGATACTTCATTGTGTCACAAAAGCTCTTCCTAAATAGCATCTCTTCAACAAATGGTGCCCCAATTACTACACTTATTGCCATAAAGACCCAACCGCTACTACTTAGGGCAGTATCGATTGTTTCTTGATTGTTTGAGGTATCGATTATACCAAATGCCTCATAAATAGATGAAACTATTAGTGGAAGTACAAAGCAAAGTACGCTTCCACCAACAATTAATGCCAAGTTTTTAAGCTTAGATTTATTTAAAATCTTAAAATCATTCACTAAATCATCTCTAAACATAAAGATGAAAAAGAATATTAGTGGCACTTGATAAAGTAACTGCGTAATTGATAAAAGTGCATAGTATGCTTCAGTTTCTAATATTTCTTTGTAAGGAAGATCTGGATACTTAATTCTTAAAGCTAGGCGTGAACCAAAAACATAGACAACTGATAACAAAAGAAATAATATGGCCCCAATAACTAAAGAAAGCAAATACTTATTCTTATTTGCTTCCTTACTAAATATTAGTTCCTTATTTTCTTTCATATCTACCTTCATTAGTTTGAGGAATATCTTGCATTCTTCTACCTTCGATAAATTCTCTGATAATCATTGCTAGAAATTCGATATTTGCCTCTTCGATATGGTCATCTCGTTTTGGTTTGATACCACTCTTGTAATATCCACCAGTTTCTTTAACATCATTAAAGCATGTGATTGATGCATGGTCATAGCGTTTGAATGATAAATAGTCATTCACATCAAGTTTTGAGTCTTCTTTTAATGTGATTGAATAACCTTTTTTACTGAATTTTTCAAATACTTCTTTTAATTGCCATACAAACTTAGTTTCACGATACCAACTAATTGCAAAGTCACGACCTAATCCAACACTATCAATAAAGAAGAATTTCTTATCTTCTTTTGTTGTGATCATTCGTTGTTCAACCATCATCTTATTAAGTAGTTTACTACCTCTTAAGCCTTTTTCTTTGCCGTCGATAAAGACATATGCAACTTCATTTTTGAATGTCTTATAATCACTCATCAAATTTAGTAGCGTTAGTATGCCACTAGTATTGTCATTATAAGAGAAGCCTCTAGTCCAAGGGATTATTCCACTGATTCTTAAGAATCCATATAGTCCTAACGCCATTGGAATAAAGCCTAAAACGAAGTATTTCTTCAAAAATATCATTATAAGTGCGCCAATTACGCCACCTAATATAAGTGAAAGTAGCTCAAGCCATAAGTGGCAGAAAGCATAATTTCTTTCAATTATCATAGGTAGGCGTGGAGTAGTATCATAATGAGCACAAATAACATATTTTGCACTCTTTAAGTCCCCAACAATGATATTTTTAGTTCCAAGACGTTCTGGGAAAATACTCGTCTTAAGATTTAAATCGTGAGCTTTCTTTTGGATATAGTCACGAAAGGCTCTTCTTTGAGCTGGAGTGAATCGACTTTGATAGAATGTCAAATCCTCATAATACTTTCTAATCATGTTATTTACCTAAACTCTTAATTTCCTTTTTAATCATTTCAACAAATTCTTCTACACTGACAGTAACTTTTTCTTCGCTACCATAACGACGATATGTAAGCATATTAGAATTCATTTCATTGTCGCCACATACTAGTTGATATGGAATCTTCTTAGTTTGGGCTTCACGAATCTTGTATCCTAATTTTTCTTCACGATCATCGATTTCATAACGAATGCCATTTTCTTCTAATAAACTTGCAACCTTTTTAACAAAGTCCATATGTACTTCTAGGCTAACAGGGATTAATTTAACTTGTACAGGAGCAAGCCAAGTAGGGAATGCACCAGCATAGTTTTCTGTAATAATACCGATGAAACGTTCAAGTGAACCAAAGCATGCTCTATGAATCATAACTGGAGTCTTCTTTGTTCCATCATCAGCGATATATTTACAATCAAATCTTCCTGGAAGTTGCATATCTAGTTGTACTGTACCACATTGCCAAATTCTATTCATTGAGTCACGAAGCTTAAAGTCAAGTTTTGGTCCATAGAATGCGCCATCCCCTGGATTAATCTTGAATTTATGACCAGTTGCTAGACACGCTTTCTTTAAAGCTTCTTCAGCTTCATCCCAAACTTCAATTGAACCAATGAAGTTATCAACTGGACGTGTTGATAATTCGATTGCATAGTCAAGTCCAAAGATTGAATATACATAGTCATATAAATCTAGTATTCTTTTAACTTCGTCACCGATTTGTTCTTCAGTTAATAGAATATGGGCATCATCTTGAGTAAATCCTCTTACTCTAAATAAACCATTTAAGGCTCCACTTGCTTCATATCTATGAACATTACCTAGTTCAGAGTATCTAAGTGGCAAATCACGGTATGAATGTAAGTCATTCTTATAAACTAGTATTGCACCAGGGCAGTTCATTGGTTTAATTGCATATGTTCCATCTTCAACATCGATTGTGAACATATCTTCTTTATAGTGATCCCAGTGTCCACTAGTCTCCCAAAGCTCACGGTTAAGCATAATAGGAGTATTGATTGTTGTGTAGCCACGTTTTCTGTGTAAGTCTAGCCAGAAATCTTCTAAAGTTCTACGAAGTGTATATCCTTTAGGTAGCCAGAATGGTAGTCCTGGGCCATAATCACTTAACATGAACAATTCTAATTCTTTACCAAGACGTCTATGGTCACGTTTTTTACGTTCTTCTAAGATTTCTAAGTGTTCTTTTAATTCTTCTTCAGTTGCAAAACATGTACCATATATTCTTTGAAGTTGTTCGTTCTTACTATCACCACGCCAATAAGCTCCAGCTAGTTGTAAAAGCTTAAAGTTCTTTAAAACCATAGTTGAAGCAACGTGAGGTCCTCGGCATAGATCCATATAATCACCATCTTTATAAGTAGTAATTATTGCATCATCTGGAAGTTCATTAATAATTTCAGTCTTATATTTATCAGCCTTAAATAATTTAAGTGCTTCTTCTTTACTTACTTCGCATCTTTCAAACTTTAAGTTTTGACTGACGATATGTTTCATTTCTTTTTCGATTTTATCTAAGTCAGCTTCAGTTATTTTAATGCCATCCCCAGGATTTACATCATAGTAGAATCCTTCTTCGATTGCAGGACCAACTCCAAACATACTATTTGGATATAATTTCTTAATTGCACTTGCAAGTAAGTGACTACAAGAATGATTTAATACATCTAGTGATCTCTTATCATCTTTGGTAATCAATTCTAAATTGCAATCTTCGTTAATTGGGCGAAGTAAATCATACATTTCACCATTAACTAGTGCACAAATTGATTTTTTAGCAAGACTACTTGAAATAGAACTTGCAATTTCATAAGCGTTTTTGCCATTTTCAAATTCTTTAAATGAACCATCTAAAAACATTACTTTCATAATAAATACCTTCTTTTATTAAACTAAAGTAGCTTATTTTATTTTTTATATTGTTTAAAAAAGCCCTCAAAAAATAACAACTATTTTTCAAGGACGAAACATTCCATTAGTGATGTCGCGCGGTACCACCTTAATTCAAAGCAAACAAAATTTGTTTGGTTTTGCACTCATAATCTTTTAACGCAAGATATACGGATACTATTTCTAATATCAGCTCAATGCGAGAGTAACTAATATATCTTAAGTAGTAGTTTCCACCATCCTACCTCTCTAAGACTTGGTGTTATATTAATCATATTCGCTGTCTTCGCCTTTGTTTTTATTATTATATACCATTTTTAACCTTTTGTAAAGCCTAAAACAAGTCCCTAGATTTACGCAAAAATAAAAAACCAG
>LVBR01000027.1 GCA_001604495.1 Acholeplasmatales bacterium Tener_01
CTTGCAGTTTGACTAAAGTCAGCATGAGTATTACCAATGTAATATTCGCCATTTTGAACTTTCCAAACAGGTCCAAGTGAAGTTAATCCCTTAGATGGATCAGCGATAGTCTTACTACCATTACTAATTGATGGAGCGATATTAGTTAATTCTCCATTAATTGCAAATACCCACTTACCACTACTGTTTTTAACAACAGTGATCTTTGGAGGAGTATTGTTATCAGGCGCCTTAACTCCGGTATTAGTCCAGTAGAAGGCAGTTCCAGTTCCGTCACCGGCATGATATGCGATATATTTTTCAGGAACAACTGCATATGTTGCATAATTACCAACTGTATAGTGAATTGATGTTGATCCAGTTGCCATGTAACTTGCGATATTAACAACTGTACCAGTTAATGTAGCTGTGTCATGAACTGTAACAAATTCAATTTGGTCAGTAGTTCTACGACTTCTGTGACCACTTGAGTTAGCTTCAGCTGTAGCAGCGTATTCTGTATTAACATTAAATGCATCGAATAAGAAATAGTTTACACTACCATATGTAGCTTGGTAATATCTCTTATCACCATCATTGTAAATACAGAAGTTAATAGTTTGTGCTCTACCAAAATTGTATTCTTGGATTAAAGCTAATACTTCATCTACTTTATCGCTTACAGTTTTAGCACCCACTGTAACAGTTGCTTTAGCCTCATATGATTTACTTGAGCTTGTAGCTGTGACAGTTATTACAACTTCACCATCTTTAATTGCAGTAAGTAGACCATTTGAATCGATTGTAGCAACACTTTCGTTACTTGAAGAGTAGCTAATAGCGTAACTTGATTCGCCTCTACCATAGTACTTACCAACAAGTTGTAAAGTTTCACCAGCTTTTAAGAAGCCATTATAG
The DNA here is from genome assembly GCA_001604495.1 of Acholeplasmatales bacterium Tener_01. GTDB lineage: Bacteria > Bacillota_I > Bacilli_A > ML615J-28 > CAG-698 > Tener-01. The sequence goes on from LVBR01000027.1 coordinate 898, forward strand.
TCATTAGGGAATTCAATATCAACACTTGATTCAGCATAAACTGTTATTTCGAATTCTTTTGTTACTCTACCCATGTAGTCAGTAACTGTTAAAGTAGCTACGCCACTATTTGAGGCTGTAACATAACCACTTCCACTTACTTTGATTACATCTGGGTTAGATGAAGCGAAGTATACTTCTTTAAAATATGCATTTGAAGGAACAACACTTGCTTCAAGTTGAACTGAATCGCCCTTTGTCATTGTTTGTTTTAATTTACTAACAGTGATATCAGTTACTGGGTTAAGTTCATCCCAATGAGCAGTAAGTTCATAATATTTATCAACTTCAGTTAAGTTTTCAACTTTGTTTCCAAATTCATCAAACCAACCAACAAAATCAAATCCAACTCTTGTAGGTGTAGGAAGGGCTGTAAACTCACTACGCTTAATAGTTAGAGTTTTGGCATCTATTTCCTTACCAAAGAATTTAACATTTGAAGGAGTAGAATTACTAATTCCAGTCCAATCACTTGCAGCAATCATCACGATTTGACCAACTTCAAGTTTTAATACTTTTTCGTGAATTGAACGATATCCTGAATAAGAATTAGAAATAGTAATTACATATTCAGCATCATAGGCAAATCCATTAGCAGCAGTTGGCCAACTAGAGCCACCACTTGTTAAAATGTTAATTATTTCATAATATCCACTATATGGATTCTTAGCAATATAAATACGATCGCTGAATGTGGCTGTTGGGTCACCATCTCTATTAGTTAGATAGATATTGCTTTCATATCCATTAGCCCAGAAATGAGCATAACCATCATTCTTTGTTCCACCATAGTGGTTAATTGTAAATGAAGCTATTGGAGTACTAGCTTTATATAGTTCTGGTGAAACGCCACCAGCATAATCTAAGAATACTTCTTGTGGTTCTTCAGTTACAGTAATCTTATAAGATACTGAAATATCTTCTACTTTCGCATTAATAAATACGATACCGCTACTAACACCAGTTACAACGCCATTTGCGTTAACTGTTGCGATACTTGGATCACGGCTTTCCCATGTTACTGGGCTATCAGTGTTTTTAACTTCAGCAGTTAGAGTGATGCTACGACCGATGTAAGCAGTTTGTTTACCACTAACTTCGATTGATGGAGCTTCTTTAACAGTAACTTCAAATCCTGTTGTGTATTTATCATGAGTACAAATGATAGTAACGATACCAGCTTTCTTTGCAGTAACTAAACCACTTTCGTCTACTTCTGCGATTGCGGAATCTTCACTTTCCCATTCAAAGCTTCCACTATAATCTTTTAGTGTTGCTTTAAGTTGAGTAGTTCTACCAACATATACTGTATTATTACCATTTACTAAAATCTTGATTTCTTCGATTACTTCAACAGTACAACTATCACTAACATCACCACACTTAACAGTAACTTTTGCGCTACCAGCTTTAAGTGCTGTGATTTCACCACTACTTGATACTTTTAATACACTTTCATCACTACTTTCCCAAGTGATGCTATCAGCATATTCTTTTTCAACTTCTAAAATATAACTATCACCAACGTAAAGTGAAAGATTCTTATCTTTTAAAGATAGTTTAGTAACACCTTTTACTTTAACTGTGATGTCTTTTTTAACATCAGTTCCAGTTATTTGGATAGTAATCTTGGCATCCCCTGGCGCATTACCAGTAATAACACCTTTATCAATACTAGCTATTTGTGAATCTGTTGAAGAATAAGTTAAAGTATAACCATCAATGTTTCCAACTTCATATTCAACAGTAAATGTTTCACCAACAAACAATTCAATATTTTCTTTGTTTACCTTTAATGTTGGGCCCTCAACCACAGGATCAGGTCCAGGTCCT
>LVBR01000028.1 GCA_001604495.1 Acholeplasmatales bacterium Tener_01
ATCTTTGATAATATGTTTACTCTTTCTATACTTGATTGAGTAAACCGTTTTTTAAATGCTGCATCTGAAAACCCGCCACTTTCACTTGTTCCTGAGAAGGTAATTCTATTGAATACAAAAAAAGCAGCTGCTTTTTCTATTTCATTAAATAAATTAATATTTATTGTCAAGTAATTAAATAAATCTTTACCATTTTTAAATGTATCCTTCCAAATTTGGATTTGAGTAATTAGTTTTACTGGATTTTCTTGTGTATGTTTCCAGAAATAGTAAAGATTTTCATATAAGTCATTTATCCAATATATTTTATTTGGGTATCTTTGTTTAAGATATATAAAAACAGAACCACCTCCAACAAAGGGCTCTCGATATTCTTTAAAATAAGGAATCAATTCAGCAATATATTTTATCGCCTTACTTTTTCCACCAGGATATCTTAAAGGAGTTTTTATCATTTATAAACCCTTTTTAATTAATACTTCAAAGTTATTTTCGTGAGCTTCTTTAAAAAGTTTCTTTAAAATGTCTTTGTCTTTTTCACTGAGAAATTTATTAGTATTTAAGTTAGATATAGTAATCTCATCTTTAATTCTACTTGAGGTCAATTTTAGAGTTGGAATAATTTTATATTCTTTTCCCGAAACAGAAACATTTTTTAAATTGGAAAAAAGTATCATTTTTAATAATCCATCTTTGATGTCCCCAATACTTGGTAAAATAGAGATTTTTGAGTGTTTATCCTCAATTAAAAAAAGAGTGCTTTTCTGTATAACTAATTCATCAACAGTAAAATAATATTTACCTCCAAGGTAATTTTCAATAGTAATTTTAGCCTTTGTCAAAGTAGATAAGGACTCTTTGGGTTGTATTGTTTTAACTTCACGTTTCTGAACTTCTTTAGCCTTTTGTCTGGATGTTATCATAAATTCATTTACGCCTTGCATAAATTGCTTTGCAAATAAATCAATTCCTTGTTCGTTATGAAATTCAACTTTTAATTTTTTGCTTATTGAATTATATGCTTCTTTTGATTTTTGAATTAAATATGGAAAAGAATATTCAATTTCTTTTAAATTCCAATGTAGTGCAGAACTATGATAATTTTTTATTTCAGAAATTTTTCGTTTTGTCCACTCATTATCAAATTGTTGATTTGTTATTTTATTCTTTCCCGATTTGTGTTTCTCTGCTGTTTTATAGTAAGAAAATACAACAAAAACATCTAATAAACTCATCAATGAAACAGTATCCCATTGAATAAAATCCCTATCACCTTCTTTACCCTCATCTTTAATAATTGGAATGATAGTTATTCTCTTTGCAGTACTAAGTGTGTTGTAAACTCTTTCATAAGGATATGATCTTGTTCTTTTGGGTGATACCCATTTAGATAATCCAAAATTAAACCCATCATAATTAATAATACAACTTGATGGCAAATCATTTATATCTAAATTTTTGAAATTAAAAACTTCTAGTTTGTTTGTTAGAAAGGGCTTGTATTTGATGCCGGTTATTTTTGCTGTAATTTCCATATCATGTACTCATTTTTTTATTAATGTATTCCAAAGTCACATACCTATATTTGCCTTTATTTCTTTCAATTATTTCTAAATTTTCAACATCTATTTTTGATCTTATAATATTTTCTAAATCTCTTATTATTTCTATGCCAATTGAGTTTCGATGAAGCAAATTAGCGACTTTCATAGTAGTTCCACTTCCTAAAAAAGGATCTAAAACTGTTTCGCCAATATAAGAAAAAAGTTTAATAATCCTGTAGGGAAGCTCATCGGGAAAAGCAGCAATACCTTTTTCTAACTCCGAACCTGGTAGAACATTGGTCATTTCCCATAATGTTCGGTGCCAATTATTCTTTTGAAATTCTTTAATATCGATTTTTGATTTTTCTTTTATTTCTTTAGAAATGGAACTGTATTTGAATTTCCCTTTCTGAAAAATAATTATGCTTTCTAATAAATTATCCGGATAAAAATACATGGGATAAGGATTTTGTAATAAAACACCACTTCTTTTACTTATTCTTAAATAACCATCTGGCTTTTTCCAGACAATCCTATCTCTGTAAGTAAAACCTGCGTGTTGAAAAATTTTTGTAGCATCTGCGGTAATAGGATATTTTTTCCCATCTACAAGCATATCATCTATGTTTAGAGCGAATATCCGTCCTTCTTTTAGAACTCTGAAAGATTCTTTTGCAACTTTTTCAATTACACCTAAATATTGTTCATAGCTTTTAAAAAGATTTTTATAATCAAACGGAGCATTAAAATATGGTGGAGAAGTTACAATTAAATGTATGCTTTCATCTGGCAATTCTATCATGCTAATTGAATTACCAAATATTAATGTATGTTTAGTATGCATTATAGTTTTTTTACAAAGTTATTATTTTTTTTCTTCTAATTTATATAACTGTTTTTCATTAATATTGCCGATAACGG